>CAYMWG010000192.1:0-5828 GCA_964393765.1 uncultured Phycisphaeraceae bacterium | reverse complement strand
GCGCTGCCCCCGCCCCCCGAGCGCGCAGTGTCCACCTGGTAGAACCGCTCGAAGACCCGCTCCTGCTGCGCCAGCGGGATGCCCATTCCTTGATCTATCACCTCGAACCGCGCCACGCCGCGAGACGCTCGCCCCTGGGCTCCGACCGGCCCGCCCATCTCCTCCTCGACCATCGTCCCGACCACCCGCGCGGTGCCCCCCTCGAACGCGAACTTGCATGCGTTCTCCACCAGGTTCCGCAGGATCAACCCGAGCAGCCGCGCGTCCGTCCGCAGGCCGTGCATGCCGTCATCAAACTCGAAGGTCAGCCCCAGTCTCCGCTCGCGCAAGAGGCCATCGAACTGCTGCGAAAGTGCCGCGGCCATCGCCGTCAAATCCACCTCGCTCACCGAGAGCGGAACATCCGGCGACTCCAGGCGGGATAAGTCCAGGAGATCGCGCAGCAGGTCCTCCAGCCGCAGCGCGTGCGTCAGGATCATCCCCGCCGTCCGCTCCGCCATCGCCGGGTCCTCGCGCACCACGTCCTTCAATGTCTCGGCGGCCATCCGGATCGCCGCGACCGGCGTGCGAAGTTCGTGCGAGGCGTTGGCGACAAAGTCCGCCTTCACCTGCACCGCCTGATCGACCTCCGTCACATCGCGCAGGATCATCACCGCGCCGAACACCCCATCGCCCCACGCCGCGGGCACGGGCAGCGCGGACACCTGGAGCACCCGCCGACCGATCGCCGTAGTCACGCGCACGCGCAGCCGGCGCGTTTCGCCGCCGCGCGCCAGGTCGTGCATCTCCAGCAACTCGGCCTGCGTGAACACCTCGTCGATACGCCGCCCGATCAAGCCCGACTCCCCTCCCCCGGGGCTGAGCAGCGCCTCGGCCGAGCGGTTGCACAGCAGGACCCGCTCCTGGTTGTCCGTCGCGATCAGCGGCTCGTCCATCGCGTCGATCAGCGCGCTGAGATTCCGCCCCGTCTTGGCCACCGCCTTGAGTTGCTCCTCGAACCGCCTCGCCAGTTCGTCCAGCGCGTCGTACACCCGCGCGAACTCACCCGCCTCCCCGTCGCGCGGGTGCGCAACGCCGACGCGCGGCCTGTCGCCCGGCCGCACCAGGTCCGCCGCGGCCATCGCCCGGGCCACCCGCTCGATTTCGCTGATCCGCGCTGTCCGCTTCCCCACGAATACCGCGATCATCGCCGTCGCGACCACGCCCGCGACCACCAACCCGAGCACCCGCGCCACCGCCCACCCCGGCGTGCTGTGGGTAAACTCCAGGAGCAGTCCAATGCCGACTACCAGCCACGCGCCGGCCGAGGCCGAGGCGAGGTGCCGGAAGGTCGACCGCCCTGGGGTGGGCGAGGGCATCAACCCAACTCCGTTGTGCGATCGCGGCGGTCGGCGGTGCTCATGGACACAAGCCTACCTACTCCGCCTGCACGCTGGCCTCGGCCTCCGCCGCGTCCTGCCCGCTCCCCTCGCCCATCAGGTACCCGACGCCGCGCACCGTCCGGATCATCGAGCCCGCGCTCTCGAGTTTCTTGCGGATCGCGGCCATATGCACATCGATGGTTCGCGCGGTCACCAGCACGCCCGGTCCCATCGCGCTGTACATCAGGTCCGCGCGCCGCACCGCCTTGCCCGGCTTGCGCATCAGCGCGACGAGGAGCCGGAACTCCGTGAGTGTCAACTTGATGGGCCGCCCGCCCACCCGGGCATCGTGGTTGGTCAGGTCCGCGCGGACTGTCCCGAGTTCCAGCACATCGGATTCGCCTTCGAGTCCCGGCGTGCCGCGGTGCCGGCGAAGCAGCGCCTCGACCCGCGCCAAGAGCACCTTCATGGAGAACGGCTTGGTGACGTAGTCGTCCGCGCCAACTTGGAGTCCGGCGACTTGGTCCGCCTCCTCGCCCTTGGCTGTCAACATTAAGATGGGTATAGAGGATGTTTTGGGGTCTGTGCGCAGCAGCCGCGCGACCTGGATACCCGAGAGGTTCGGCATCATCACGTCCAAGACCACCAGATCAGGGCGTTCATCAGTCGCCCGTTTGAGGCCAATGTTGCCGTCAGCGGCGACATCGGCCAGGTACCCCGCCTTGCGCAGGTTGTATCCCAGCAGGTCGGCGAGATCGGTCTCGTCCTCGATGATCAGGATTCGCTTCTGGTCGCTCATATCTTTGTCCATCATGGACTTATGATCGAAACCACCCGTGTTGCCATGCACTCTCGCAGCCGTGGGCTTTCCATCCACAGCCTCCGTGAAGTCTTTACAGTCCGAGTGCGTTGAGTGCGGCGCTGCGTGTAAATCTCCCGCAAATGTTTCACGGGCATCGCGTTGATCGCCGACGGCGAGGGTGTGCGTGTTTGCGTTTGCTAAGCGAGCCGGATAGCATGGGGCGATCCAAGCGGGACATTCGCAGTCTTCTCGACACCGACCTTGTTGAAAACCGCGCAAGTCACGAACAGCGCAACATTTGCGCGATCCTCAACATCTCTCAACACTCGTGCTTTTATAAATTGCAGCGGTCACTTGAAACCGTTGGTAAAAACTCGCTAACATGCGGCCCTCGTTCTCGGTCGTTTGTGACGAGAACCGTGTGGACGGGCCGACCAAAGATGCAGTTCCCCTGCTCAGGACCTAGGTGAAAGGAAAAAGGATGATGATGAAGACGACTCTGCTGTTGGCTGCTGGCCTTGCGACGGCGACCCCCGCGCTTGCCCAGCAGAGCACCGATGAGGTGCGTGCCATTGTGTCCGAAATGATGAACGATGCCCAGAGCCGGACGAGCCTGCTCGCCGGGGGCGATGCCGGGCACGACGGCAAGTTCTTCATCGCCGGTGACGGCTTCCGACTCAACGTCGGTGGCCAGATTCAGTTCCGCTACATCGCGAACATGCGCGATGACGAAAACGCCCCCGAGGACGACTTCAGCAACGGCTTCCAGACCCGCCGCACCAAGCTCGACTTCAACGGCGAGATCAACAAGGACTGGTTCTTCCGGGTCCTGATCGCGGCGGACCGCTCCGAGGGCAACGTCGGCCTCGAGGAGGCGTTCGCGGGCTACAAGTTCGCCAACGGCGTCAAGGCACGCTGGGGTCAGTTCAAGTTGCCCCTCCTGCGTGAGGAACTCGTCAGTTCCTCCCGCCAACTCGCCGTCGAGCGCTCGCTTGTGAACGACGTATTCACGCAGGACCGCTCGCAGGGCATCGAACTGGCCTACGCGACCGAGTCCTGGCGGATCGCCGGCGCCTTCAGCGACGGCCTCGACTCCGAGAACACCGACTTCAACGATGGCGGCGGCGTCGCGGGCTTCCCCGCCACCATCGGCGGTGAGAACGAGTACGCCCTCACCGGCCGCGCCGAGTTCATGATCTCGGGCAACGACTGGAAGATGTGGGACGACTTCACCTCCCGCAAGGGTCAGGACTTTGGCTTCCTGATGGGCGTTGCGGCCCACTGGCAGCAGAGCACCCAGACCCCCGCCCCCACCGATGTTGACACCGACACGCTCCAGGCGACCGTCGATGTCAGTTTCGAGGGCGATAGTTGGAACATCTTCGGCGCGTTCATCTACCGCTGGCAGGAGCAGTCCGCCCTGGGCGGCGGCGGCGACACCGACCTCAGCGACATGGGCTTCGTGGTCCAGGGTGGCTGGCGCTTCGCGGAGAACACCGAGCTCTTCGCCCGCTACGAGAGCCTCATCGCCGACGACGACCGCTTCTCCTCCGGCGAGGACACCTTCAACTTCCTCACCGTCGGCATCAACCAGTACTACGCCGGGCACGCCGCCAAGGCCTCCCTTGACGTGGTCTACGCCTTCGAGGACACCTCCAACCTCGGCTCCATCCTCCCCAACACGGGCAACGGCCTGCTGGGCGACAGCGAAGAGGGCGAGATCGTCATCCGCGCTCAGTTCCAGTTGCTGTTCTAAGTTCTCGAACTCGGGAACATCTACGAATCCTTCAGCAACCCCGGGCCAACACCCGGGGTTGTTTTTTTTGCCTGCTTTGGTGGCACCGGACTCCAGACCGGTGTCTGAAGTTCATCCATTGACCACAAAGGTCAGTGGCACTCCCAAACAGCCCCTTCCGTCCTGCCGATACGATCCCCCACATGTCAACCCCTGCCCTCCGCCTCTACAACACGCTGTCGCGCCGCGTCGAGCCGCTCATCGCCGCGGACCCGGCCCGTGTGACCTTCTACACCTGCGGGCCGACGGTGTACGACGATGCCCACATCGGGAACTTCCGGTCATTTCTGGCCGCGGATGTTCTGCGCCGGTGGATCGAGTCGCCTTTGTGCGCGTTGCAGCGGACCATGGACCCGGCCCGCGGCGTGCATGTGGACCCGGCGGGCCGCCGTGTCACGCATGTGATGAACATCACCGATGTCGGGCACATGACCGACGATGCGGAGGGCGGCGAGCACGGCGAGGACCGCATGGCCGTCGCGGGGCGGCGCATCGCCGAGGCCAAGAAGTCCGGCAAACTCCCCGCGGGCACCGAGATCGACCCGTCGAATCCGTGGCAGATCGCCCGCTTCTACGAAGACCGCTTCAAGGACGATGCCCGCCGCCTGGGCCTGAAGGTCGCACTCGACGCCCAGGCCGACCCCACCCTCATGCCCCGCGCCACCGAGAGCATCGAGGGCATGAAGGCCCTGATCGCGCGGCTCATCGCTCGGGGCCACGCCTATGTCGTCGCGTCACCCGGCGCAAATGTCGTCTATTTCGATGTCCGCTCGTTCGCACCCTACGGCCGCCTCAGCGGCAACACGCTCGATGCGCTCAAGGAGGGCGAGGGCGGGCGCATCAACGCCGCGAACCAGGCGGGCAAGCGCAGCCCGGCGGACTTCCTGTTGTGGAAGGAGGACGCCTCGCACATCATGAAGTGGGATTCGCCCTGGGGCGCGGGCTACCCCGGGTGGCACATCGAGTGCTCGGTGATGAGCGCTGCGCGTCTGCGCTCGACCAATGGCGGCCCGCTGTCTGACAAGGAACTCGCCGCGCTCGCCCTGCCCGCGGGCGCGCCGGTGATCGATGTGCATTCCGGCGGTGAGGACAACATCTTCCCGCACCACGAGTGCGAGATCGCCCAGAGTTGCTGCGCCTTCAACAGTGCGCCCGAGCAAGGCTCGTTCGCCTCCATGTGGTTCCACCCCCGCTTCCTGCTCGTCGAGGGGGACAAGATGAGCAAGAGCAAGGGAAACTTCTTCACGGCACGCGACCTCTTCGGCCCGCCGCACAACATCGAGCCGGGCGCGCTGCGGCTCGAACTCATCAAGACCCACTATCGCTCCAACGCCAACTTCACCATGCAGGGCCTGAAGGACAGCCAGCGCACCGTTGAGCGGTGGCGGCGGTTCCTCGATCTGGCGGGCACTCCCGCTGAATCGAGCGTCGGCACGGGTCCATCTCGCGTCGAGCAGGCATTCACCGCCGCGATGTCCGACGACCTCAACATCGCGGGAGCGCTGGGAGAACTCAACAAGTGGATGGGCGAGACACCAGCGCCCACGCCCGCCGATGCACGGGCGCTGCTGAACCTCGACCGCGTGCTCGGGGTTCTGTCCCTCGCGCGGCCCGAGTCCGCGCAGACAAGCATCGGCGTGTTCATCGGGTGCGAGGCGGACCCGGCGGTGCTCGCCAGGCTGGAGGCACGCCTCGCGGCACGCACCGGCAAGGACTTCGCCCGCTCCGACCAGATCCGTGATGAACTCGCGGCCATGGGCTACGCCATCAAGGATGTCGCGGGCGGCAAGGTCGAGGTCCGACGCGCCTGACAAGCACGAGTAGAGGCCCGGGCCTCTACTCGTGACTCCTCTCGCGCGTGCCTCACTCT
>CAYMWG010000191.1:0-5859 GCA_964393765.1 uncultured Phycisphaeraceae bacterium | reverse complement strand
AGGGGGCATGGGGGAGGATGGTAGTGGGTCAAGACCCGAGACTAGATGAGCAATGCCGATGAGCAGCGCTGACCTGAAGGTCAATGACACGTCACGGCGCGAGGTGCTCCTGCGTCTTCACCGCGTCCCGCAGCGGCGCACCCGACTGCTTGGTGACCGTGGCCTCGTCCATGATGTACAGACTTACCAGCCAGTCTTTCACGAGGTAGGGGTCAACCTTCAGTTTGCCGGTGATCGTGCCCATCACCAGAAGCCGAATCTCGCCCTCGGCCGGTGTGGCGAGTTTCACCTCGATCGCGTCGTAGGGCGTCGGCGGCACGCCGATGCAGCAGCCGTCCCACTGGTTGAGCATCATCAGCATCTCGTCGGGGCCTTGGGCCATCACGGGGAACGCGACGTAGCCCGAGACCTTCACCCACTTGTCGTGCAGCAGATTCAGCCTGCCGGGGATCACCTTCAGCCCCAGCCGCGGCTTATAGGTTTCCTGCGCCGACATCAGGTGCTCCCACGTCACCTCGTACGGGCTTGCCTGCGTGCCCTCGCCGTTGATGACGAATCGCTTGTCCACGAGGGTGGTGCCATCGGTTTGCTTGTCGAGCGCGGGCGGTGCCTTCGCGGCCTCCGCCGCGGCGAGCACTTCGGGCGAGGCCACGGGGCGCGTGCCTTTGGGCGCGCCGGGAGTCGTGACCGTGGCCGCGGGTGTCGTGGCGGTGCCGGGGACTTCTAGCGGTGTGGACTCTGGCGCGGGGGAGGGTGCAGGTTCCGGCGCGCTCGGCGGCCCGGGTTCGGGCGCAGGCGTCTCAGGCTCCGTCACCGGCGCGGGTGTCGGCTCGGGCTGCGCGGGTTCCAACTGGGGCGCCGGCTCTGGTTCGGGTATCGGGTCGGGCACCGCCGGCGGCACCACAGCGGGGTCGGGCTGTCGCGGCGCGTCGGGCGGGGCGTCGCGCTCCGCCCCCGGAGCAGCGTCAGACGGCAATGCTGGCGCGGGAAGGGGCCTCGGAGCGGATTCCGACACCCGCCGCGCGATCACGATCCCCGCCGTGACCAGCACCAGAATCACGATCATCGACCAGAACACGCGCACGCGAGAGTCTCCTGCGGAATGCTACGCCGTGGCATGGCCACCGCCGAAGGAACTGAACGTCTCATCTGAGCCCGGAGTGCCCCAAAGGAGCGGCACGGAATGCCAGTCCACCCAAGAATCACCCCAGCGGCTTGAGGTGGTCCGCAACGGAGGATTGGTACGCCATGATGGCAGGGATGATCCCCGCCGCGGCCGAGAGCAGGACCGCGCCCGTCACCACCGCGAGCGTGAGTTCAAGCCCGAAGTTGGGCGAGACGACCAGGCCGATGGCCTCCTTCAACGCGGCTGCCGCGGCGAACGCGCCCGCGACGGCGAGCACCACGCCCAGCCCCGCGCCAAGCAGACCAATCAGCGTGGCCTCGGTGACGAGCAGGCCGAAGATGCGCGGGCGCGAGCAGCCCAGCACGCGCAGCACCGCGATCTGCCTGCGCCGCTGCTCCAGCGAGTTGTAGAGCGCGAGCATGATCGAGATCGCGCTCGAGACCATCACCACCGCGGCCATGGCGATGAACACCTGATCGATGTTCGAGACGATGGCAAAGAGCGCATCGATCTGCTGCACCGGCTGCGCAACGACGATGGACGTGTCGCGCCGAAGTTGGTCAAAGACGGTCTGCAGCGAGGCCGTCACCTGCTGGCCGGGGCGCGTCGCGACGCGCATGAAGATGCCGGTGATGAGGCGATCGGTCTCCAGCAGGTCCGCTTCGGTGGTCGTGCGGATGTCCTTGTCGGCGAGTTTGCGCCGGTCGTGCGCGTGGATGACCCACGAACTCTCCAGCGCGGTGAAGAGCGCGCGGTCGTGCGCGGAGCCGGTCGGCGCGAGCACGCCGACGACCGTGTACTCAAACTCGCGGTGCTCGTGCGGGGCCATCGCATCCGCCTGCCCGAGTTGACGCGACTGCGCGATGCCGTGCGTCAGGAATATCTTCGACCCGACGACCAGGCCGGTCTCGCCCGCGGCCGTCGATCCGACAACGACCTCGAAGGACTTGTCGAACGCCCGGCCCCCACCAGCCTCGAACACCCACGGCTCGTCGATGTTCGGCTCGAACGCCGAGAAGAACTCCTCCGTCGTTGCCAGCACCGGGAAGCCGCGGTACGAGTCGCCGAGTTGAGTCGGGATGGCGAAATCCAGCGGGAACGATGCCGCGAGGCTCTCGTACTTCGCCCAGGGGATCGACGCTCGCGGCGAGTTCGCGTAATAGATCCCGTTGAGTATCGAGACCATGGGGCTTGAATCGCGCGAAACCAGCAGGTGCATGTTCCCCGAGCCGCGGGCGAAGGCCTGCCGTCCCGAATCTCGCATCGAGAGCAGCACCAGCATGAGCGCCACCGCGACGCCGACGGTGAGCGAGGTGACGCACGTCGAGAACATCCGCGAGCGGAGAGAACGGCGGACGATGGCAAAGTCGGTGAGTGCCATGCTCAGGCGGCCCTCGTCGCGCACGGCGGGAGAGTGGATCGCAGGTCGTCGAGCCGCTCCCGCCTTGCAAATCGTTGCACCATCGCCGGGTCGTGCGAGACGCACAGCAGTGCAGCGCCGCGCTCGCGGCAGGCGTTCTGGATCAGGTCCATCGCGATTTCCGCGTTCTCGGGGTCAAGGCTGGCGGTGGGTTCATCGGCCAGAACCAGCGTGGGTGAGCAGGCCAGTGCCCGGGCGACGGCAACGCGCTGCTGCTGGCCCACGCTCAGTTGCTCTGGAACCGCATCAACGCGATCGATGCCCAGGGAAGCGAGCAGCGATGCAGCCCGGTCGCGGTGCGCGCGCGGGGGGACGCCGCTGAACATGAGCGCGGCCATGACGTTCTCGAGCGCGGTAAAGCCGTGCAGAAGGTTGAGGGTCTGGAAGACCATGCCGATGTGCTGTGCGCGATAGGCGTCGCGGGCCGGGCCGCGGAGCGAGTGGATGTCGCGATCGGCAACGCTGATGCGCCCCGAGCAGGGCGGCGCGAGTTCCACCACGCCGGAGATGAGGTGCAGCAGCGTGGACTTGCCGCGCCCCGATCCGCCCGTGAGGAGCAACTGCTCCGCGCCCGCGAGTCGGAGCGCGGGGATGTCAATGATCCAGGGCGCGCCGGGCGCACTGCCCCCCCCGCTCGCGTAGCGGAAGCGGAGGTCGATGATCTCAAGCGCTGTGGACTCGGGCAAGGCAGCATCTCCGGAACGGCACATGCGGGAAGAGGGCCGCGAGTGCCGGGACGGATTGTTGACGCGATGCGAGGCCGAGTCACTTGGGGCGTGGGAAGCGACTTCTACGCGTACAAGCGCCGGAGTTCACCGCAGGAGGCGCGTGGCGGACGATGATGAAGCGATGATTGGCTTCAGAGCCGGGAGCGCAAGCGACGGGTTGCGCGCTGTGAGTCGAACGCCGCGATTGCCGGCCCACCAAAGGCAACGGAGATCAGCAGCCCGGGGGGTGCGCAAACCAGCACGCCAGGAACGCGAAGATGTCCGGCACGCCGATGCCGTTCTGGCCGTCGAAGTCCGCCACGGGATGGTGCGCAAACCACAGCGACAGGAACGCGAAGATATCTGACACGTTCAGCACATTGTTCGCGTCCATCTCGCAGGGGCACATGGTGCCGCCCTGCTCGCACACATCCAGCACGCCGTTGCCATCGGCGTCGAGACCGCTGTTGCCCGCGATCTGAGTGGTGTCCGCCTGCCCGTCGTTGTCGCAATCGTCCGACACGACAAAGCGGTAGCCATCGGGCGAGGGCCACTGCACACCCGGCGCAAACGCGACATCAAAGCATGACAGTCCCACCGGCCGCACGCGGTACTGCCCCGCGGGCGGCGGCGTTGAGTCAACCCCCGCGAGCCCCACGATGTGCGACGCGCTCGCACCCGGCGGGTAGAGCGACGCGGTCAACAACGACGACGCATCCACCCAGGTGCCCGATACAAGCCGCTCGATCGCCAGCGCTGTGGCCCAGGTCTGCCCGATCCCCGGCTGCACCGGGCCGTAACTGTGGATGCGGACCGCCTGTTGTCCGGGAACCGCGAACGCGCCCGCCGCGATTCCCTGCGAACTGTTGTGCGGGGGATCGCAGTCCGCGCTGTGGAGCGCGAACGGCGCAAGGCCAACGCCACCGCCGCCGGTCAGGTCTGCCGTGTTGGCGTAGAAGGGCGGTGGCGCAAGGAAGTCAGTCCCGCCGAAGGACACCTGCCCCGACCACGGCGAGTTGTCCAGATTGGCGTTGATCAGGATGTGGCCCAGCAACCCGCCCGGCGGCAGGGCGATCGTCCCGAGCAGGCCGCCGCCGATGCGGATCGATGCGCCCCCCTCCAGCCCTGTTCCGCCCACCGAGATCATGTTCCCTCCCCGAACCGAGCGGTTGATCGCGATGTGCCCAAGGACCGGTCCGAGCACGCTCAGATTCGCGTTGGTCTGGTGGTCGCACTCGATTATGCCGAGCATCGCGCCGCCGATGCTGATGTCGTGGTTGTACGAGCCGCGCGCGGGGTCGAGCGGCGTGCCCAGGTGCATCCGCCCGGCAAAGTCGCGCACCACCGTCAGGTTGCCCGTCGGCGAGACAATCGGCGTGTCGAAGAAGCCTCGCGCTGCCCAGATGATGTTGGGCACGCTCTGCCCGCCCACCGTCCGCGCGGCCTTGAAGTCGCGCCCGATCGTGATGGGCACACGGATCGCGAGCGCGAGCGAGAGGCTGGCATCAAGGTCACGCGCCACCACGAAGTGCTGCGGGCCCGAGGCGCTCCCGAACACCGCCAGATACGTCGCCGTCAGACTCCCCTTGAAGTCGCCCTCGGTCGTCTCGAACTGGTGGACCACGCCGCCGGTCGAGAGCGTGATGTCCGCGGCGATGCTCCTGGCCGTCAGCCGCCCGATATGCCCGCCGATGGTCATCGTCACCGGCTCGCCATCCGGCTTGCGGATGTCGCCGACGACATCGAGGTGGTCAAGGCTCGCGTTGCTCGAGACCAGCACGCCCCCGAGCAGGTCGCCAGCGATGACCACGTTGCCCATGCTGCGACCGCTGGTCACGCTGTGGATGTCGCCCAGCACGCTCCCGCCGATGTCGAGGTTGTACACCATGTCCGCACGGATCGCCGGCGAACCGGGCCCTCCCGGAGGCACCTCGCGGTCGTAGCCGACATTCCCCGCAGTGTAGAGTTGCAGGAGCAGAACCTTGTTGTTGCCGCTGGTGCCCTTGTCAAACGATCCCAAGCCGCCGATACGCCCGATGGCGGATGTGCCGCGGATGTGTACGCGGCAGTCGATCGCGGTGTTGTTCTGCACCCGCACCCGCCCGAGCATGATGCCCGAACCGCCCGTGATGGTGACCGTGGGATTGGTGGTGACGTTCCCATTGAGGGTGACCACGAGGTCCCACCGCCCTGTCGCCGCGTTGAAGGCACACGACTTGGTGAAGCTGCCCGTGGTGGTGACGGCGACGAGGACGCCGGGCGGGTCGCACTGCCCGGGCGCGGGCAGCGCGGGAATAAACGCCGCGACGATCCCCATCACAAAGGCAAGAACACCCGCACGACCGTTCCTGAGTTGAGCGCGCATGAAGAGCCTCCCGGTTTCGGGAGATCGGTCGATCCGGGCGTGTGCTGACGACGCGGGCTCAGGCGCGGGCGCGGACTCTTCCGGGCGGACGGGCGGCGCGGGGCGTAGGGGATGGTCGCCGGATCAGGGGGCCGTGCCGCAGGCGCGGACTTACCGTTCCAAGAGCGCTTCAGTCCGGCCGAGCAACGTCGAGGTGGCACCGCTCTCCAGAGCGGTGTGCCCCACGCTCACGGCGTCGAGG
>CAYMWG010000190.1:0-5913 GCA_964393765.1 uncultured Phycisphaeraceae bacterium | reverse complement strand
ATCCCCCCCTCTCCGCTTCGCACAGGGGCTCCCGTCAGGGGAGCCCCGCTGTGTTTTTGCGGGAAAGGACGTGGGGAAGACTCAGCGTGCTCCAAGTCGCACCGTCTTCCTGCCCTATTCCTCTTCCGCTTCATCGCCCACCGTGTCGCCCGGCAGCGGCGCGCCGAACAGGGCCGTGCCCACGCGCACCATGTTCGCGCCCTCCTGAATGCCGACCTCGTAATCGCCCGACATGCCCATCGACAGGATGTTGAACGTCGGCGGCACATCGCCCGAGTCGCGTACCTCGTCGAACAACTCGCGGCAGCGGGCAAACGTGTCCCGCGAATCCTCAGGGCTGTCGGAAAGCGGGGCCATCGTCATCAGCCCACGCACACGCAACTGGATCATGGTCTCGATCTCGGAGATGAGGTGCGGGGCCGCGGCGATCGCGCAGCCCTGCTTCTGCCGCTCGCCCGAGCAGTTGACCTGCACCAGCACGTCGATCGGCTTCTCTCGCTTCATGCCGATGAGTTGCAGTTCCTCTGCCAGGCGGAGCGAGTCGACCGAGTGGATTAGCCGGCACACGTCCACAACTTTGCGGGCCTTGTTCCGCTGGAGGTGGCCGATCATGTGCCAGCGGACGGTGCCGGGCATCGCTGGCGTGTGCCAGTCGCTGTCGGGATGGCCCCGCTCGTCTTGGTGGCCCCGCTCGTCTTGGTGGCCCCGCTCGTCTTGGTGGCCCCGCTCTCCAGAGCGGGGATGGGAAGTCGGCGGCGGGGGAATGACACCCGGCACGGTGCGGTGCCGCTGCATCCACTCGTCGATGATCGCAGCTCGCTGGATGAGTTGGAGGACACGATTCTCACCGAAATCGGTGTGGCCGAGACGGATCAACTCGCGGATCTGGTCGGGCTCGGCGTTCTTCGTGACCGCGATGAGCAGGACGTTGTGCGCGGCGGCACCTGCGCGAGAGGCAGCGTTGGCGATGCGCTCGCGGACCTCGGTGTAGCGATCTTTCAACGACGCGATCGTCGTCATGGTAAACCCCAGCCTCCTGCCTTCATTGGAAAGCACGACACGTCTCATTGTTAGCCTAGCCGATCACGGGCGAGTGTGCCAACCCGGGAAGAACGGGTCCTGTGCCCTTCTGTCCTGAGTCCTCTGAAATCAGGACGCAGGACTCTGTATCCGGGTCTACGCTGTCTCGACACTCACCCAAAGGGAAACCCTATGCCCAGCCAGCATCTTCTGGTTCGTTCATTGCCCGTCGCAGCGGGAGAGGCTGCGCCCGACTTTGTCCTTCAGACCCAGGACCGGGAGGAGTGGAAACTCGCGGACGCAGTCAGGAAGGGCGACACGGTTCTGTGCTTCTTCCCGTTCGCGTTCACGGGTGTGTGCGGGACCGAAATGAAATGCATTTCACGCGAGATGGCGGAGTGGCAGAAGAAGGGCGCGAAGGTCGTCGGGGTGTCGTGCGACTCGCCGTTTGTCCTCAAGGCCTGGGCGGCGGCGGAATCCTTCACGCACACGCTGCTGAGCGACCAGCACCGCGCCGTTTGCAAGGCCTATGGCCTGCACTGGACGGACATGAACACCACAAACCGCGCGACGGTGATCATCGGGCGCAGCCCGGAGGGGCACGGCAAGGTCAAGTGGGTGCAGACCCGCCAGCCGGGCAGCGCGATGAACTGGGACGAGGTTCTCGCCAAGGTGGGGTGAGGTGGCGCGAACGACTCATTCGACGATCTCAGCAAAGTCCTGTTCGGCCGCATCCGTGTAGACGAACCGGCTCATCCGGCCTTCCGCTTCGGGGTGGCGATGCGAGAGTGCATCCGCCGAAGGACGTCCTTGCTGTCAATCAGCCGTCCTTCCTCCGCCTGTCGCAGACCCACCGCGATTTTGCGCTTCACCGAAGCCAGAGCCACAGCACGCTCGCGCTGGCGATCCTCAAGGATCCGGAGGCCCTCGCGGACCACCTCGCTGGCGGTCTGGTAACGTCCCGTCTTCACTTGCCTGCTCACAAACTTGGCCATCGGGCCGGTGACAGAGATGTTCATGGTGGTGCGATTGGCCATGCGCACATCGTAGCACAAAGTGCCACATAAGCCGTTGAGAGGGCGCGGTTGGCGCGGTCGCCGCCTCCGCCGTACACTCGCGCCATGAGCCAGGCCCAACTCCTATCTTCGGTAGCGTCAACCACCTCCCGCCCAAAGAACGTTCCACTCGTCCTCATCATCCGCGACGGCTGGGGCGAGAACCCCAACCCCTCCCACGACGCTTTCAACGCCCCCAGGATTGCCGCTTCCCGCGGCCTGACATCCACGGACGACATGCTCCGGCGTGCATGGCCGCGAACACTCATCAAGACCTCCGGCGACGATGTCGGTCTGCCCACCGGCACAATGGGCAACTCCGAGGTGGGCCACCAGAACATCGGTGCAGGCCGGGTAGTGCATCAGGAATCGCTGGTAATGACGGCCGCGTGCGAGGCGGGTCTGGAGCGGCACGAGCCCATCGCCAGCGCGATCCGCGCGGCCAAGGAATCAGGCCGCGCGCTGCATCTCATGGGCATCGCCTCCGATGCGGGAGTGCACGGGCAACTCGGACACCTGTACGCCATCCTCAGGGCGTGCAAGGCCCTCGGTATGGACCGCGTATTCCTTCACCTGTTTACGGATGGGCGCGATACCGGGCCGTTCACCGGCCGGGCGTTCATCCAGCAGGTCGAGAACCAGTGTCGCACAGTCGGCATTGGCCGCATCGCCACCATTGCCGGGCGCTACTGGGCAATGGACCGCGACCATCGCTGGGAGCGCGTCCGTCTCGCGTACGACTGCCTGACGGGGCGGGGCGAACTGCGCACCGCGATCACCGCCGACGCGGCGATCGCCGCGTACTACGAATCGCCGAGCGGACCCACCCTCAAAGGCGACGAGTTCGTCCCGCCCGCTGCGATCGGCGGGGCATCGGGTGAGCACGATGTCCGCGCCTCGCGCATCACTGACGGCGACAGCGTGATCTTCTACAACTATCGCGGCGACCGGCCGCGCGAACTCTCGGCGGCGTTCGTCTTCCCGCACGACAAGTGGGCTGGCGTCAACCCCAGCCCGGATACGGGCATCCGCGGCTTCGATCGTGGGAGCAAACTGAGCCTGACCTACACCACCATGACCGGCTACTGGGAGGAACTCGCGCCCTTCGTGAAAGTCGCGTTTCACAAGCCGCCGCGGATGATGAACATCGTGGGCGCGTGGGCGTCCGCTCTGGGTCTGGGCCAACTCCGCGCTGCAGAGACCGAGAAGTACCCGCACGTCACGTTCTTCTTCAACGACTATCGCGAGGAACCTTTTCCGGGCGAGGAACGCAGCAACCCGCAGAGCCCACGGGTCGCGACCTACGACCTCATGCCCGAGATGGCCGCGCCCGAGTTGTGCGCGATCATCCTGGAGCGGCTCTACGCACCCTCCTGCCCGGCTCTCATCGTCGTGAACTTTGCCAACGGCGACATGGTTGGCCACACCGGCAACCTCGAGGCCGCGGTGACGGCCTGCGCGGTGGTGGACGGCTGCGTGGGGAAGATCATTGACGCCACGCTGGCGCGGGGGGGCTCACTGATCGTCACGGCGGATCACGGCAACTGCGAGCAGATGTTCGACCCCGTCACCAAGTCCCCGCACACCGCCCACACGGTCTTCGATGTGCCGCTGTTTGTCATCGGCGAGTCTTTCCGCGCCCGAAAACTCCGCGGCGACTTTGACACGTCGGGATGGTTCCAGCCTGAAGTCCGTGCCCTCCGCGGCCGCCTGGCCGATATCGCGCCGACCGCGCTGGCGATGATGGGACTGCCCCAGCCCGTCGAGATGACCGGCAAGTCGCTTCTGCTCTAACGCTCCGCGCCGTCAACAACGCCCTCACCGTTCGCTCTGGTCTTGCCGGCGTCCTCGTTCGGCTTTCCTTCGGCAATGGCGTGCGTTCGGGCGACCTGTAGTTGCCGCTCGAGCAACTCGATCCGGCGCATGAGTTCAACAACCCGCGTTCCGAGCGCCAGCACTTCCGTCGCCATTTGCTCGTTCTCATGCTGCGCAAACGCCACAGATTCCTCGAGCAGTCGGAGCCGGCCATCCACAGGGTTGTCGGGTCCTTCGGAGGGTGGCACGCCCGATCCTAGCCGAATGGTGTACGCTCCCGCCGATGCTGAACGCTTTGTCCGTCCTTGCGAGCCTTGTCGGCACCGGTGCGTTAGATTCCGCGCCGCTCGATGCCTCCTTTGATCTCACCGCTCTTGCAGCGCCGAGTGAGTTCACGCTGGATTGGGCGGGTACGGGTGATGGCGAGCCGCCGCCTGAGGACACCGAAACTCCCTCGGCCGACGCCGGACCCCCCAAGACAGTCGAGCCAGCGCCGACGCCCGGCTTTGGCAGGGCCGGCTCGCACTGGCTGACGTTCGGCAGCGCGGTCACATACGACTTTGACAGCAACTTCGGCTACGACCTCGATTTTGCGTGGAGCATGTTCATCGTCGACCGTCTGGAGTTCGGCGTCGAGGGGGGCGCGTGGTACTTCGATCAGGAGGGGCAGAGCACCGCTGGGATTACGGGAATCTTCGTCTTCAAGTACCATTGGTGGTCTGGGCCTAATGGCGACTTCGACTGGTCGTTCTTCACGGATGGGGGCACGGGCCTCCTCGGGGCGTTCGACGAGGTGCCCGATGGCGGAACGGGATTCAACTTTGTGCAGAGGGCCGGCGCTGGCTTCACCAAGGATCTGGACGCTTCCGATGGTCCCGCGCACGGCGCGCGTCTGGTCTTTGGGGTGCGTTGGTACCACATCTCAAATGGCCGCATCGAGGGCGACACACGCAACCCCTCGCGCGACTCGATCGAGGGGTATGTCGGAGTGTCGTGGGACTTCTGAAACGCGCGCCGTGTCCGGGCCGGGCGCGGAGAGAACCACGCGAAGTCGTCTAAATCATCGAAACCGGAGCCCCCATGACCACCAAAGTTCTGGCATTCGCCGGCAGTCTGCGTAAAGACTCGTACAACAAGCAACTCGTTGCGGCCGCGGCCGTCGGCGCTCGCGCTGCCGGGGCGGAGGTCACCATCCTCGACCTCGCCTCCATCCCCATGCCGCTCTACGACGGCGATGTCGAGGCCAAGGACGGAGTGCATCCCAACGCTCAGAAACTCAAGAAACTCATGCGGGAGCACCACGGTTTCCTCATCGCCTCGCCCGAGTACAACTCCTCGATCTCGGGCGTCCTGAAAAACGCGATCGACTGGGCCTCGCGCCCGGAGGCTGGTGAGCCCTCGCTTGTTGCCTTCGCAGGAAAGGTCGCCGGACTGATGGGCGCTTCCCCCGGCATGCTCGGAGGGCTTCGAGGACTCGTCCACCTGCGGGCCATCCTGGGCAATATCCAAGTGCTCGTGATCCCCGAGCAGTTTGCCCTCTCGCAGGCCGATCAGGCCTTCGACTCCTCCGGCGCGATGAAGGATGAAAAGAAGCGGCACACGGTGGAGGCGATCGGCCTGAGAGTGGTCCAGGTCGCGGCGAAACTCAACTCGTAGCGCCGGGACCTGACGCCTATAGGCTCACCCCCAGCCAGCGCAGCAAGCCCGACATCTGCGCCGCGGTATCGCCGGTGTGATCAACCTGGTGGGCGCGCCACCCGGCGGCGTTCGCGGCATCAACATTTTCCTTCAGGTCATCAAAGAACACGATGTGCGACGGCGCGCCGCGCGACCCCGGCCCTCCGTGGAAGCCGGTGGCCTCCGCGAAGGCGCGGTAGATCGCCGGATCGGGCTTGTGCAGGCCCATGATGTGCGACGCGTGCAGGTGCTTGACCAGGGCCGGCGTGCGATACTCCGGAACCTCGCCGCCGCCCGCGCGCGCGGGCGCAAGGCGGAGCCAGTGGGCGTGGTTGGTGTTGGAGAG
>CAYMWG010000189.1:0-5932 GCA_964393765.1 uncultured Phycisphaeraceae bacterium | reverse complement strand
TCTACGGGCTGGAGGAAGTCGCAGGCCTTCAGTACCTGGTTCTGGAGTTCATCGAAGGCGAGACGCTTGCCGACCGCCTTGCGAAGGGGCCAATCCCCGTCGATGAGGCGTTGACCCTCGCAAAGCAGATCGCTGAGGCCCTCGAAGCCGCGCACGAGAAGGGGATCGTCCATCGAGACCTCAAGCCCGGCAACGTGATGGTGACGAACGAGGGCGTGGTCAAGGTGCTCGACTTCGGCTTGGCACGAACCGCTGAGGGCTCGCCATCTTCGACCAACGCCGTCGCCAGGGCGGATTCGCCGACCGTGACGTCACCACCTCGTCACTCTCCGACTATCCCCGGCGTCATCATGGGAACTGCGGGCTACATGAGCCCCGAGCAGGCCCGCGGCAAGCCGGTCGATAAACGCTCCGACATCTTCTCGTTCGGATGTGTGCTTTACGAGATGCTCACGGGCACGCAGCCGTTCAGAGGTGAGACGGTTGCCGATGCCATCGGGGCCACACTGCACAAAGAGACGGACCACGGCCTGCTGCCGCCGAACACGCCGCGGCGCGTGCGCGAGTTGCTCACAAACTGCCTAGCCAAGGACCGCAAGCAGCGGCTGCACGACATCGGCGATGCGCGGCTCGAACTCGATCGGGCCATCGCCGAGCCGCGAGAGACCGCCCAGAGCTCCGCGGGTCTGCGCCCGTGGTGGCGTTCGCCAGGATTTCTTGCAACGGCATCGCTGCTCGCGATCGCTGCGGTCGTCATTGCGTGGCTTCTCAGGCCGAAGCCCGACCCGACCGGCGCACAAGCCAGCCGTGGTCAGGTGGTCCGGGCAACGCTCGAACTCCCCAAGGGCATGACATATCGCATCAATGACCGCTCGGTGGCGCTTTCACCGGAGGGGTCGCAGGTCGTCGTGGCCGCCAGGCCGCTGGACGAGTCCGCGGCGGTCAGCCTGTTCCTGCGGGATGTATCGCGCCTGGAGTTCCGCCCGATCCAGGGCACAGCCGACGCGACCTATCCCTTCTGGTCGCCCGATGGTAAGTCCATCGCCTTCTTCGCGAGCAGCAAGCTCAAGCGCGTGGATCTCGCCGACGGGATCGTGCGGGTGCTTTGCGATGCACCGGCCGGCCGCGGCGGAACCTGGGGCAGCAAGGGGACCATCGTTTTTGCGCCGAGTGCCGTGGGCGGACTCTCGATTGTGAATGATGCGGGCGGTGCTCCGACACCGATCACGACGCCCCGGACACCCGATGAATCGCACCGCCTGCCGCACATGCTGCCCGATGGCGAGCGATTCCTGTTGTACCTCCTGCAAGGCGCTGTGCCCGGCGTCTACGCCTTCGATCCCGGGACCAAGGACATCACGCTGGTGCTGCCGAGCGAGTCCGAGGCGTCCTTCGTAGAGCCCGGCCACCTTGTCTTTGTCCGCGACAACAACCTGATGGTCCAGCCCTTTGATCCGCGCCTGCTCGAACTCTCGGGTGTCGCTCAACCCATCGCGGCCAACGTGCATTTCAGTTACCAAAGGCAGATTGTCAATATGAGCATCAGCGCACATGGCACGCTGGTGTACCAACCCTTCGCTCGCGATCGCCAGTCGCGATTGGCGTGGCTGAGTCGCGAAGGTGAGCGTTCGTCGATCTTGATCGAACCGCTCGCCATGCCTCCTGGGAATACGTTCGCCACCCTCTCTCCCGACGGACGACGGGCCGTGGTCGCGTTGGTCAGCAGTCAGATCAAGCGATCTCTTGCCATGCTCGATCTCGAGCGTGGCACGCTCGCGCCGATCAGCGATCCCAAGTGGTCAGCAGTAGGCGTCCCCATTTGGTCGCCGGGCACACAGAGCATCTTGTGCGCCGCGACGAGCGGTGCTGGCTACAACATCGTGAGCGTCCCGCTCACCGGCGGCGGACCGCCGCAGGTGCTCTGGGGCGAGGCCGGGTTCGAGTACATGCTTAGTTCGTTGACACCCGATGGACGCACGCTCCTGTTCTCGCAGTGGTACAACCGCGACAAGATCGGCGACCTCATGACCCTTGCCCTCGGCAAGGATCAGCGACCTGTCGCGATGATGACGACCCCTGAGAATGAGATCCTGCCGCGGCTCTCTCCCACGGGGCAGGTGGTGGCGTACATGGAAGTGAAGTTGAACAGCCCGTTCGCATATCGCGGGACGCTCAAGGTTGCGACCTACCCCGTGCCCTTATCGCCGCTCGCTGTATCCCCTTCCATGGTCACATCCGACTACGGCTGGCTCGGAGACAACGAACTGGCGTGGATCGACGCAACCAGGCGAGCGTGGTCAGTGATTATCACGGTCAAAGACGGCGAACTGGATGTCGGCGTGCCCAAGCCACTGCTCGGCGGCAAGCCGCTTGAGGAGAGAGCGCAGATCGTCGCCATCGACGCCCCGCGCGAGCGATTCCTCATGATCACCGAGGATGAACCGGAGGATGAGCCGGGGCTGATCTTCGTGAGCGACTGGCGTGCGGAGGTCAACGCATCGCAGCCGGCCCGGAAATAGGCACCATTGGGCACCAACGCAAACGCCCGCAAGCTTTGGCTCACGGGCGTTTGTGTCTAAGTCGGGGTGACAGTACACCAATAGAACTTTTCTTGGAGGGCGTTAGGGTGTGGGAGGCGGGGATAGGCGGTTTGCTGAGCGCCAACGCGATACTGCTCGCGAGAATGAGTGCGTGAGGGGGCGGAGGCTTGGAGGTGCCCAGCGCGGGCAGTGATCGTCCCTCCCTGCTCAAATCTTTCCCGGCACGCGACTGCACCCCTGCATGAACCTGCGCAAACTCGACCAGAAACACAACAGTGACACCCACCTTGGCACGCTCGCAGTGGCTGTACACTCTGCCATCGCATCGCTTTTCTGTCCGACCTCACCATCGAAATGAGACCCCCATGAACGTCCTTGCCATGCTCCTGGTCGCAGTGTCTTTCATCGCGCCGCCCGACCCGAAGGGGTTGGAGGGTCTCGACGCTGTCATCGAGCGGGCGCTGGTCGATCAGAAGATTCCCGGCGTTTCGGTGGGCGTGGTGGTGGGCGATGAGGTCGTGCTGCTAAAGGGGTATGGACTGCGGGATGTCGAGGCGGGCGCGCCGATGACGCCCGACACCAAGCAGCAGATCGCCTCGGTGACCAAGCAGTTCACGGTCGCCGCGCTGGGCACGCTGGTCCGTCAGGGGAAACTGGAGTGGGAGAAGCCGGTCCGCGACTACCTCCCCGACTTCCGTCTCCACGACGACTACGCGACGCTGCACGCCACGCCCAAGGACCTTGTGACGCACCGCATCGGCCTGCCGCGGCATGACTTCGTGTGGTTCGGCAGCACGCTCGACCGCGAAGAGTTCTACGGGCGGCTGCGCTACTTGCCCTTCAACAAGGACATCCGCACCACATTTCAGTACAACAACTTCATGTTCATGACGGCGGGGTACCTAGGCGGCCGCATCGCCGGGAGCGACTGGGAGACGCTGGTGCGCACCTCGCTCTTCCAGCCGCTGAGCATGAACCGCTCGGGCTTCTCGCTCGCCGAAGTGGCCGCCGATGCGGATGCGGCGAAGGGGTACAAACTCGACAACGACCGGCGGATCGTGCGCGACGAGTTCGTTTCGGTTGAGGGCATGGGGCCGACGGGCACGATCACATCGACGGCGAGGGACATGACCGCCCACTTGCGGATGATGCTCGCCGGCGGCGAGTTTGGCGGGCAGCGCGTGCTGCAGGAAAGCGATGTCCGCATGATGATGCAGCCGGTCACGCCGATTGGGCCCTCGCCCTTCCCCGAGATCGGCTTCCGCAGTTACGGGATGGGCCTATTCATCGAGACGTACCGGGGCATCGAGATCGCCCATCACGGCGGCAATATGCCCGGCGCGGCCGCCACGGTGATGTTTGCGCCCAAGGAGCGCATCGGGATCGTCGTCCTCACTAACCGGTCCGCCAGCCGCCTGCGTGATGGGCTGCCCTACGAGATTCTTGACCGGCTGCTGGGTCTCCCCTCGGCGAAGATGGTCGACCGCTTCGCCGAGGTGGAGCGCAAGACGCTCGCGGGCGAAGAGGCGGCCCTGGCCGCGGGTGTCTCGGATCGCAAGCCGAATACTACACCCGGGCACGCGCTCGACGACTACGCGGGCACCTACACCGAACCGGCCTACGGCACGCTCGAGATCGCCCGCGACGGCGACCGCCTGCGGGTCACGATCCACGGCTTCACCGCCCCGCTCGATCACTGGCACTACGAGGTGTTCCAGACGCCGCGCGACAAGACGTCGCGCCTCAACCAGAGCCGGGTGCAGTTCATTACCGACCTCGCGGGCGAGGTTTCGGCGGTGTCCGTGCCGCTGGAGCCGAACACCGATCCGATCCTGTTCACGCGCAAGCCGCCCGCGGAGCTGCTCGACCCGATCAACCTCAAGCGCTTCACGGGCCGCTACGAACTGAACGGGATCGAGGTAACAATCCAGGTGCGCGAAGACGGCGTGCTCCAGTTGGTCCAACTCGGCCAGGCTCGCGATCTCGTCCCCGTCGGCGGCATGACGTTCCGAGTCAAGGGCCAGAACAACGCTTCCATCGAGTTTCTCACCGCGGCCGATGGCACGATCGACCGCTTCGCCTCTCACGCGGGCGGCAGCACCATCGCCACGCGGAAGAAGTGAGGCCGGGACGCGCGGCCGAACGGCGTGCACCCGAACCGACGGTCGATTATCGCTCTTGACAACTCGCAGGCCGCGTCAACGCCGCCAACGAAATCGCCCGCAAGCTCTGAGCTCACGGGCGTTTGGATCGTCAATCGATTACGCCACGAAGCGGCGAATCCTCGAAATCGTCTGTTTGAACTGCACCCTCGATGGCGCAAGTGCCGTGTTTTCAACGAGAAAGCCCTTCGACGTGCTCGTCGAAGGGCTTCTCTTACAGAAAAGTCGGGGTGGCGGGATTTCGCGTCGCTTCGCTCCGCGGCGCCTCGCTGTGCTCGGCGTGAACCCACGACTTTGCGGGCTTCGCCCGCAGTCGTAAGTCAGATCCTGCAACTCATCTCAATCAAAGACCCCGCCAGATGGGCGGGGTCTTTGATTGAATCGGGGTGGCGGGATTTGAACCCACGACCTTTTGACCCCCAGTCAAACGCGCTACCAAGCTGCGCTACACCCCGTGGGGAAGGCGATCGTAGGCGGCCACCCTTCGTTCAGCACCCCTCAAACCACGCGGCCAGAAACGCAAAGATATCCGGCACATCCGGCGTCCCGCCCGAGCCGTTGTAGTCCGCGCGGACATCCATCGCGAACCACAGCGCCAGGAACGCGAAGATGTCCGGCACACCGACGCCCGGCACACCGTCGAACTCGACCTGGCACGGCACCGCTGCGCCAAACTCGAATGCCCCGATGTCGAACACCGCCTCCCGCGGGCGTGCGTTGCCGAGCAAATCATCCGCCGGCGCGGCGCGCCCGTTCAACGCCGCAGCCCCCGCGTTCCGCGCAGTGCTCGTCGGTGCCAGCCGGTAGTCTGCGCCCGCAAGGCTCGCAAACAGTCCCGGCCACGCCGCCGCGGCGAGCGCGGTCGAGTGTGCATCCTGCCCCGTCTGCGTCCTCCAAGTTGCGAGCGAGACCACACCCGCCCCTCGATCAAACCGGTCGATCACGATGTTGTAATCGCTCACCAGGCCGGGCAGACTGTCCGCCGAGGCGAAGATCGCCCCGCGGAACGAATGGTTGTTCAGCAGGATGTTGTTGAACACGGTGTTGCCGGTGCTGCCATCGGAGATGTTCACGCACCACCGTCCGCTCGCGGCGTTGTGGATGGTGTTGTTCACGACAAGGTTGTTCCCCGCGCCCAGCAACCCGTCGATGCGGTACAGCGAGATGCCGCTGGCACGGTTGTCGTACATCAGGTTGTTACGGATGATCGAATCGCGCACACCGTCGAAG
>CAYMWG010000188.1:0-5983 GCA_964393765.1 uncultured Phycisphaeraceae bacterium | reverse complement strand
GCGGATCGGCCCGCCGCGCCGAATCCCAAGGCAGATAGGCCTGCGCCCAAGTCCACTCCTCCTGCGGTAATCGTCAAGCGGCCGGATGCGCCCACAAGGGTTCCCGCGGCCCCGGATGCGCCAAAGGTGCAGCGTCCCAAGAACGGTCTGAACAAGCCTGTTCCTTCGACGCCGTCGGTGCCTGCCCCGGCCCCGAAGCGGCCGACGGTCGTTGTGGTGCCTCCTGCGCCCAAGCCGCCAGTCGTGTCGGCCAGGCCGGAAGTGCCCAAGGGGACGCAACCCGGCAAGATTGTGAAGAAGCACGAGCCCTCGCGCGATCCCAAGCCGGGGAACGGACTTGTCAAGGCGATACCTGCGAACCCGGTCGCCGGCAACGATGTTCCCAAGTCGCCCAAGGCTGGGAACGGCGCTCGCAGAGCGGGCGGCCAAGCGAATGTGAAACGGTCCAACGGTCTGGTGCGCGCTGCGGCCGCGGCCACACCGACCGTGCTTCATAAGGGGAACACGCATGACAGCGGGCTCGCTCGGAGCAACGGTCTGGTGCGCCCGGTTCGGTCGCACGGCGATGACTACTCCGACGATTCGTACGGGCACGACTACCGCGACGATGGCTACGGCCGCAATGACTACGGACGCGATGGCTACTCGCGTCACGATCGCTCGTATGTGTCATACGCCACCGGCTACTGCGCGCCGAGTCTCAGCGGCCCGTATTACCGGCCATACTCGTATTACTCAGGGCCGTCCTATTGCGGCCCCAGCATCTCGATCGCCTATTCGTCGTACGACCCCTGGTACAGCACTCGCTACTACGTCCCTTGTCCGCCGACCTACACCTACTTCGGGCCTTCTCGCTACACCTATTGCCCGCCGGTGTATTGCGCGCCCGCGTACTGCCCGCCGACCTATTACGACGATTCCTTCAGCATCTCGCTGGGCTTCTCGGGTTCGTCCTCGTACGTCGGCTTCAACTACGGCTACGGCTCAGCGCGCGTTTATGACCCCTACGACTACGGCTACACGGGCTGCTATCCGTATCGCGCCTACGACCGGTGCGCCCCGCGCTACGGCTGGTGGCAACGCCCGGTCTGGGGCTGGTCGGTTGGCGGTTGCGATCCGTGGTCGTCGGCCACGCCTGTCTACCCGTTTGAGACGAACGAGACGGCCGGTGCGCTGGGGCTGATCCAGGCCGCGGCGGTTGACCCGGAAGTCGAGTTCGACGAGGCCGTGTACAGCACGATGCGCGGCAACTACCAGACCGCCATCGATGCAACGCGTCAGGCGGTGCTGGATGCTCCGGAGTCGTTTGCGCCAGGCCAGACCGACCTCGACCGCTACCAACTCCAGCGGGCGACGTGGGCACTGACGGTGTACCGAAACCCGCCCCGGGCCGCGGTAGAGGAGAAGGACGCGGCGTTCATGGTCGCGGCGATCTCCGCGCTCGCGGGCGATCACAGCAACGCCCTCGACGCGGCGAACGAGGCCCGCGAACTCGGCGATGACCACCCCGCCACGCTCGAACTCATCGAGCAACTGGCGATGCAGGAGGCGCGGGCGGACTGGGGCGTGCAGACGGCGCTCAGGTGAGCCGCGTCACCCAACTTCTACCACCTCACACGCAACGCCGGATGCGCGACAACGTCCGGCGTTGTTGCGTTTTGCGCGTGGGCGGAACCGGGGCGAGAGCGCGGAGCATCGTGGGCCGGAGGGAGGCCCGCAGCAATGCGGAGCAGGCCGCCCTCGATGATCGCACCGCTGGCAATGCTGACGCTCGGCGCGGCGAGGTCGCCCCGCAGGCGCGCTCCCGGACCGAGGACCACCGGCCCCCCGGAAACGACGCTTCCTTCAACGCTTCCTTGAATCTCGATTCCTTCCATCGCCTCGATCACGCGCGCATTCACCAGGCCGCGCCGGTGGACCACGATCCGGCCGCACGTCTGCAGGCGGCTCGTCCAGCATCGGTCCCGTACGAAGAGGTCGTCGAGGGTGACTCTTCGCGAGCACCACGGGCAGGAGATCGACATGGCCCTGCCGGGGACATCGAACCGGCGCCGGCAGTGATAGCAGGTGACCGTGCGCGGCGAGTGTTGTGGTGCGGGCGTTGGCATCGATTCGTGGAGCGCGCGGCGATACTCCCGCGCTCCTTGCCTTGCGCGGGGACGATGGCGCGTCCGAACCGGTGGGAGGGCCGCGACCGATCGATCAGGCGACTTCGCGGGACTCAGTCCTCGTGCGGGTCGCGGCCGTTGGGAGTGGCCGACTCCGTCGGCCGGGAACGCGTGAGCCCGGAGAGCCGGGCTTCGAGCCCGGCGAGGGTTGCTTCGAGGTCCGCGGGCCGGCTCTGCACCGGGCTTGCGGCCCTTGCGCGCCGGGCATCGGGGGAGAGCGCGGTGTTGTCGGCCACCTTTGGGGGTGCGCCCTTGCCCGCATCGCCGCCGACGCGGCAATGTCCGACAAAGGATGCGCCCTCGGCGACGACCAGTGTGGTCGCCGTGACATCGCCGATGACCCGTGCGCGATTGTTGAGTTGCACACGGTCGCGTGCGGTCACATCGCCCTCGACCACGCCGTCCACAATGACGCTGCTTCCCTCGATGCTGGCCTTGCACGCCGCTCCCTCGCCGATCTGGACCTCGCCCTTAGCGACGATGCGGCCCTCGAACGTGCCGAGAATGCGGGCGGTGGAGTCAAAGACCATCTCACCCTTGATGTGGGTGTCTGGCCCGATCACGGTGGTCGTCAACTTGGCTTCGGGCATGTATCCATCCTTCAAAGAAGAAACCGGCTCGCAGTTCTGGGACCCGGAGCGCGTGACTATCGACCGCGCGGGCGGTTGGCTTTGAGTTTCCCGGACCTGGGGTGGCGTAGCGGCCGTGGGACCAGAAGTTATCCGGACGCGGACATGTGTCGCCTCTACCTGCCCTCATCGAGAGCGGCTGCGGCGGCATCCACGGGCGGCTTGACGGCCTCGATCACGGCGACATCGGCCGCGGCATCGACTCCATCGGCCACGAACACCCGGCGTGCGGTGTTGTACCGCCAGCCGTGCGTCCCTGCACCGGCGGGAGCGCCATCCACGCGCACGGTCGCCAGCCCGTTGAAGGGGTTCGGGGGCATCTGCCGGAGGTAGGGACCGAAGATGCCCGCAGGGCTGCCGAACTCGTCGGTCTTCTCCACAAGGTGGATGACGAGCTGGTCGCCATCGGTGAGCGCGCCGGTCCTGTCCTGGGCGGGGTGCAGGCCGCCGTGCTCAACGATGTACAGGTCCGCAGCGCGGTTGAGTGTGGAAAGGCTGGAGCGGAGCGCGGCGACCTTTGATTGCGTCGCGGCGCTGGACATCCGCGGCACCGCAATGGCAGCGATGATCCCGATGATGACGACCACGACCACCAGTTCGATGAGCGAGAAGGCCGTGCGTCGGGGGGTGGCGGCGTGTGCGCAGGTCATGGCGCTGATGCCCTCAGAGGGGTGAGGTGGAACGGAAGCGGCAGGGAACGTATTTGCATCGGCGAGCACGGCAGGTGGGTCCACTGATGCACGCGAGGCGCGCTGTTCTCGGACCACGAACGGGGAAAGGGGCTCTGGGGCCGAAAAGTGGCGGAAACCCTGTTGCGCGGCAGGCTCAAGTGAGAGGCCCAACGACCGATTACCTGTGTAGCGATCCACGGTTCCGATCGCGAACGATGGAGTGCTCTCTTGGCCGCCACACAGATTGGCAACGCTGTAACACGGGTACCCTGGACGAGAAGGCTGCTCGGGGGTGGCGAGTCGCTGGTGGCCTCCGCCGGTCTCGGGGCCGCCGCGATCCTGCTCGGCGCTGTCGCCGGGAGCGCGTGGTGGGCACTGTACACGCATCGCGAGACGCTGCGCGATGCCCGCACAGCGCAGGTGCAGACGGTGGGCGAGTTGCTGGCCCGGAGCGCGGAGACCTTGCTCGCGGGTCGCGACATCGCACGGGTGCGGAACTCGCTGGAAACCACGCAAACCAACTATGACCTCACCGGCATGCGGCTGACGCTTCCGGATGGCACGGTTGTGGCGGATGGCACCCCGGGGAATGTTGAGTCGCCGCTCCCGGAGGTGGCGTGGAACACCGCGCAGAGCGGAAGTCTGGTGCCGGGAGAGACCCAGAGCACCACCGCCGAGGACGGCGCGCGGATGCTGCGGATCGGGATGCTCGTGCCCAAGTGGGGCGCGGCCTCACTAGAGATCAGCGACACGCTCGAGCCGCCGATGTGGGCCGCGTGGCGATTGCAGGCCGGGATCGGCGGGTTTGGCGCGCTGGGCCTGACGGGGCTTCTGGTGGCGTACCGCGGGATGCGGTCGCGCCTGCGGGTTGTCGGGGCGATAAGCGACGCCCTCGCCGCGGTTGAGTCGGGGCGAGAGGGCGGGGCAGACCTTGCCGTGAGCGTATCACTGGGCAAGGAGGCCGCGACGTGGAACCGCCTGCTGGCGGAGCGTGAGCAACTGCGGGAGCGGGCGCGGGGCGAGCGCGCTGCCGAGAGCATGACCAACCGGCGTGGACGCGATGGGGACCTCTCCAGCGCGTGCGATGCGATGTCCCAGGGGCTCGTGCTGGTGGACGAGCACATGAAGGTGAAGTACGTCAACGGGGCTGGCGCGGTGTTCCTCCGCCACAAGCGCGAGGAGATCGTGGGCAAGGAGGCGGCCGCCCTGCTGGAAGACGCGAAGGTCGTCGAGGCGGTGCGCTCGGTGGCGGCGGGCGCGCTGCGTACCCGCACCGTGATCGAGGTCGATCGGTCGGCTGAGAAGAACGGCGGCGTGCTGCGGTACTCGATCCGCCCGGTTCGGAAAGAGGACGCGGCGACCGCGCTGGTGCTCATCGAGGACATCACGCAGCAGCGCGTGGCGGATGCCTCCCGCAACGCCTTCGTGGCGCAGGCCACGCACGAACTGCGTACGCCGCTGACAAACATCCGGCTGTATGTGGACATGCTGATCGAGGAGACCGATGCCGAGCCGGCCAAGCGGGCCCAGTGCATCAACGTCATCAGCCAGGAGGCTCGCCGCCTCGAGCGGATCGTGGGCGACATGCTCAGCGTCGCCGAGATCGAGGCGGGCCAGCTCAAACTCCGCCGGGGCGATGTCCGGCTCGAAGCGCTCTTTGGTGAGTTGCAGATCGACTTCAAGGAGCAGGCCACGCAGAAGGAGATCAAACTGGTCTTCGACATGCCGCCCAAACTTCCGGTGATCGGCGGTGATCGCGACAAGATCGTCCTCGCGCTGCACAACCTGGTCGGCAACGCGATCAAGTACACCCCGGCGGGCGGTGAGGTGACGGTTCGCGTGCAGGAGCAGGGCGGCAGCCTTGTCGTCGAAGTCGCGGACAACGGGATCGGGATCAAGGCCGAGGAGAGCGAGTTGATCTTCGAGAAGTTCTATCGAGCCAAGGACAAGCGCATCGCCGGGATCACCGGCTCGGGCCTGGGGCTTGCGCTGGCCCGGGAGGTCGCTCGCCTGCACGGGGGCGACATCACCGTCCGATCGCAGGTGGACAAGGGCACCACGTTCACGCTGCAACTGCCAAGCGCAGGCCCGCCAGCAGCGCAGATGCGTGCCGCGGCGTGAGGCGGGTTCAAGAGCAGGGAGCGCACGTCAACGGGGACGGACGGTCATGGAGATCAACGAGCAAAGACAGGGAGCGGTGACCGTGCTCAAGCCCGCGGGGCCTTTGTGCGCGCAGGATGCCGACCAGTTCAAGCAGCGCATCTCGGAGGTCATGTCCCGCAGCCTGGGCCGGTTCGTCGTGGACGCATCGGAGATCGCGTATGTCGATTCGCGGGGGCTTGAGGTGCTGAAAGAAACGACGGACGAACTCTCCGAGAGCGGGCAGGCGCTCCGCCTGTGCGGGGCCAACGAGACGGTGCGCGAGGTCCTGGAGTTGACGCGACTGTCGGAACTGTTCGAGCACTACAGCGATGTGACCTCCGCGGTGCGGAGTTTCCTGTGAGCGCGCCCCACC
>CAYMWG010000187.1:0-6003 GCA_964393765.1 uncultured Phycisphaeraceae bacterium | reverse complement strand
GGGCCGGCGCGATGGTGGGTGCGGGCGCGGTGGTGGTGCGGGATGTGGCACCAGGAGAAACCGTCGTGGGCGTTCCGGCTGTCAGGGTGGCGGGGAAGTGATTTTGGATTGAAGAGAAGGCGGAGAAAGAGGGAGAAAGACGGTGAGCCCCCTCCGCCTCGCTGCGCGCGGCACCTCTCCCTCGGGGGAGGTTGTGATATCAACCCCTGGCGGAGGAGGAACTCCGAGGATCAAGGTGTATTGAGGACTTCCCGGGCCGCGGCAGCGCGTTGCAGCACTGCCTGCCGGGCGGCCTCGGGGTCGGTGCGTTCGGCGGTCGGTGCAAGGTCGAAGTGCCAGTAGATGTTGGTCGTGATTTTCTGCGGCCATGCCTCCGCCGCGAGGTCCACGAACGGCCATTCGTACAGAGGAAGTTTGGCGCGCTGGGTGGTGACGATCGGCTCGTACCCCTCCTTGCGGAGGCGGACGTCGTAGACGCCGTAGAAGGTGAAGCCGGTTTCGAGCGGGGTGCGGCCGACTTCGACATCGTTCATCCAGACCAGTGCGCCCGGCGGCTCGCTGGTGATATGGATGGTGCGCTGGAGACAGCCGGGGAGGGCGAGGGCGGGAAGGAGCAGAGAAGCCAGAATCACTGACCTGGAGGTGAGTGGCACGGAGCGAATGGCAGGGAAAGGTCGCATGGCGGGAGTCTATGAGAATTGGACAGGCGACAGGGTGGGAGGTGCGTAAAGAAGGCAAGCAGAACACGGCACGGAGTGCCGGGCCAGCAGGAAATGCCATCAAGGACCGGCCGTACCATAGAGAACAAGTCCCTCACAGATAAAGCGACTTCGGCGCAGGCGGATCAAGCGGGGCGATCGGGACGAACAGACAGGCGTGCGGGGTACCCCCCCCACGCGCCGCGCGAACAGGAGCATGACGATGCGAACCACCTTGACGACGATGTTTGGTCCGGGCGCATCGCGCGCGTTCTCGCTGGTCGAGATGATGGTGGTGCTGCTGATCCTGGCAGTGGTGATGGCGATCGTGGTGCCGGCGCTGAGCGCTGCGCGGAACACGGCGCGCAAGGCCGCGACCAACGCGCTGATGAGCGGGCTGGGCAACGCGGCATCGCAGTTCCAGATGGACGAGCGCCGCCTGCCCGGGTACTTCACGCAGCGGGACATGGGCGCGACCGAGAACGGGCTGAACGGGTTTACGGCGATGAACAACATCATCGCGGACCTGTCGGGCGGCGTGATTGAGGCTGACAATGGGAACACCACGACCATTGAGGTCGGGCCGCTCGCGGCACCGGCATCGCAGATCTACATCGACACCACGCTCATCGGCTCCTCCCGCCAGATCAAGGGCGTGACGAACAAGGCGTACTTCCAGCCCGACCCGAAGTTCTTCGGCATCACCACGGGCAAGGCCGGGCTGGGCGAGAACCCGATGCTTCCCGATTTGTTCGACTCCTGGGGGACGCCGATCATGGCGTGGCAGCAGGATGAGGTGCCCTCGACTTCGGCGGAGTTTGCGAGGCTGGACTCGACGCAGGCCGCGAAGTTCTACTGGGTGCAGAACGCGGCGTTCCTGAGTTCGACCGGGCTGGGCAAGTTCACGGTGAATCAGAACACGGAGAGTTGGCTGGGCGGCATGGCGGCGAACCGCGCTGCCTCGCTTGAGGGCGTGCTGGGGACGCCGGCGTTTGCAGACCCGGCGTTCGCGGTGCCCAACCAGAAGGCCGCGGCGGCGCGGGCGCCGATCGTGTTCCAGTCGGCCGGGTACAACTCGACGTACTGCGGCAAGAGCGAGCGCGGCGGCAAGGTCGCGGCCTCGACATCCAACACGATCAGGTACACCTCGCCCACCGACGCGATGGACGCGTTCGACGACATCATGGCGAAGGTGAGCAACTAGGCGAAGTCGGATGTCGGATGGCGGAAGTTGCGGGCCTATCGCTCTTTGGCTTTTTACGCCGAAGGCGTGAAGAAACGGAACGACTCGGTCACGCCGTTTCGCTCTGCGTTGACGGCCTTACCCTTGGCCGATGCCCGTGGATGTCCCAACCAGGCCCCGCGCCCCGGAGCGCGGCCCGCTCGCCGAGATGATGGCCGTGGCCATGCCGGTGGTGGCGACGATGACGTCGTACACGCTGATGCAGTTTGTCGATGCGCTGATGGTCGGGAAACTGGGCGCGGACCCGGTGTATATCGCGGCGCAGGGCAACGGCATGGTGTGGTCGTTCGTGCCCGTCTCAGGGATGATGGGGCTGCTCACCGTTGTCAACACGTTCGTCTCGCAGAACCTTGGCGCGGGCAGGGCCGACCGCGCCCCCGCCTACGCGTGGTCGGGTCTGTGGATGTGCCTGCTGTCGTGGCTGGTGCTGATGCTGCCGTTCGCGGCGGTGATCGGGCTTGCGTTCGAGTGGTTCACCAACCATGATGCGGAACTGGTGCGCCTGGAGACGGCGTACGCCCGCATCCTCATCATCGGGTCCATCGCCACGCTCAGCGCGCGGACGATCGCGCAGTTCTTCTACGGGATGCACAGGCCGGCGATCGTGCTCATCGCGGCGGTCTTTGCCAACATCACCAACGCGGTTGTGAGCGCGATGCTGCTCTTCGGCCCGACGGCGCCCGTCACCAACTCCGCTTGGGTGAACACCTACTTTGAGTTCACGGCGGGCCTTGCGGCGGCACTGGGCGTCCCGGCGATGGGTGTCACCGGAGCGGCGGTGGGCACCGTCATCGCCACGGCGGTCGAGTTCGCCATCCCGATGGCGGTGTTCCTGTCGCCGCGGCTTGCGCGGAAGTTCGGCACTCGGAAGGGCTGGCGGCCCTCGCTGGCGCACGCGCGCGACATCGTGAAGATCGGCTGGCCGGGCGCGCTGATGTTCGTCAACGAGATCGTCTGCTGGGCGTACCTGATGACGTCTTTGGTGGGGCACTTCGGCAAGGAACACAACACCGCGGGGTGGATCGCCCTGCGGTACATGCACCTGGCGTTCATGCCCGCGGTGGGTCTGTCGATCGCGGTGACAGCGCAGGTGGGCAAGTGCATGGGCATGGGCCGGCCGGACCTCGCGGCGAAGCGCGCGTGGCTGGGGCTGTCGCTCAACCTCGGGTACATGGGCGTGTGCGGGCTGCTGATGGTGGTCTTCCGCGAGCAGTCGATCGCGCTGTTTGTCGATTCGTCGATGCCGGAAGAGGACCGGCGGAGGCTGATCGAGATCGGGGCGCAGGTGATGATCGCCGCGGCGGTGTTCCAGTTGTTCGATGCGCTGGGGATCACGTTCATCGGCGCGCTGCGGGGCGCGGGCGACACGGTGTGGCCGGGGGTGGCAACGATCGTGCTGGCTTGGACGTTCCTGTTCGGCGCGGGGACCTATATGGTGCGTGCGCACCCGGAACTCGGTTCGCTGGGGCCGTGGCTAGCGGCGTCGGCGTACATCATCCTCTTGGGGATCGCGGTGACCGCGCGGTTCATGTCGGGGAAGTGGAAGCGGATCAAGTTGGTGAAGGGCAGCGGAGCGGAGGCGGGCGAGCCGGCGGAGCCGGGGCACGCGCGTGGCCTGTCGATGCAGGAAGCCGCGGCCGAGGCTCTGGCGGTGGCGGGGACAGTGGACGGGGTTGCGCAGGCTGGGCGGGAGTGAGAGGCCTTTGTTTGGGCGGCGAGGCGGAAGCGCCACGATTCGGGCACGAGCGGCCTCATCGTGGGCGTGGTCGGGGAGAGCAGCCCGCCTAGACTCTTGGCCCAACCTTTTTCTTGAATATGGAGTATTCCGCATGGCCAAGCAGGAAGTGCTGGACATGGTGATCGGCGCGGGCGAGGCCCAGCGCAACGCCAGGCAGTCGCAGGTTCACGCCGATGCCGGCGCCAAGGCCGTGGAGGCGGGCGAGCGGGCGACGGCGATCGTCGAGTACCGCAAGGCGGTGGCCGCGGACCCGAACCCGATCCTGCTCTTCAAGTTGGCCTACCAACTCGACCTCGCGGGCGAGGACGATGAGGCGCTGGCGATGTACGAGCGGGCCTGCGAGCAGCGCCCGGCGCCGATCAATGCGCTGATCAACCTCGCGGTGCTGTACGAGGACATGGGCGATGCGGGACGCGCCGAGCGGTGCCTGCGCCAGGTGCTCGAGACCGCGCCGAATCATCCGCGGGCCCGGCTGTACATGAAGGACGTGCTGGCCAGCCGCGAGATGGTGATCGATGAAGAGATCGACCGCGACAAACTCAAGCGCAACGCGATGCTGGACATCCCGGTGACGGACTTTGAGTTGTCGGTGCGGGCGCGTACATGCCTGAAGAAGATGAACATCCGCTCGCTGGGCGACCTGCTGCGGACGACCGAGGCCGAGTTGCTGGCGTACAAGAACTTCGGCGAGTCGAGTTTGCTTGAGATCAAGCAGATGCTCTCGAGCAAGAGTTTGCGCCTCGGGCAGGGCGTCGAGGATGCGCACCGCCAGGCGCGCCGCAAGATCCTCGATCAACTCCGCGGCTCGGGCAACGAGCAGATGCTCAAGAAGTCGGTCTCGGACATGAACCTGTCGGTGCGTGCCCGCAAGGCGCTGCAACTGCTCAACATCCAGTTGCTGGGCGACCTGGTGAGCCACACCGAGGCGGAACTCATGGGCGTGAAGAACTTCGGCGCGACCTCTCTGCAAGAGGTGAAGGACAAACTCGTCGAGTACGGCCTGAGCCTGCGCAAGTTGGATGAGTGAGGAAGGCAAGAAAGCCACGGAGCGACGAAGGGGTCGAGGGCGGAGGGGAAGAAAAGCAGTCAGTCGCAGGTCGGGAGGCAGCTCCCGGCCTTTTTCATGCGCTTCCCCGGCCCCCGACAGCTTCCTCGGCGTCTCCAAGGATCCGAGTTCCTCCCCGCTTGCCCGCAATCCCGAAAACTTGTGGAGATTCCGCAAACCGACCGATAACTCCCGCCACTCATGCGTGGCCCGACCGCGCTTCGGCGCTGTCGGGCCATTGTGGGCGGCCCTCTTGCAAGATCGCCGCCAAGGCTCCCGAATCCGCAATGTTGCGGGCTATGGAGGTGTCGGATGCACGAGAGGCGCAACGCCGTTCTGGCAATGGTGCTGCTCATCAGCGTCGCGTGGGCTGTGCTTGCCTGGGTGCTGATCCCCGAGGCCGCGGCGTGGCTGCCGGGCCTGGTGTGGCACCGGATCGTGCCCGTGATGACCGCCGCGGCGTTGACGATCTATCTGTTCTTCGCGCTCTCGGACGCGTCCGCCCGCTGGCTGGAGACGTAGGGCGCGGGGGTTCTGGAGCATCGAGCCTCGGCGCGATCTTCCGGCACGGCGGGCCGACTCGCATCAGTCGGTGCCCGGGTGATGCAACTCTTCCGCGCCGGTCTGGCGCAGGACGCCCTCATCGCGCTTGCCGGACTTGTGGAAGCCGCTACGGGCCTGCGTGTACTGCTCCGGCGAGACCTTCAGGTCGGGCTCCTGGCCGCGCTGGTGCTGAACGTGCAAAGCCTTGAGAAAGGGCACGCACCACTGGCAGCCGGTGCCCGCGCCCAGACACTCCGAAATGAGGCTGGCCACCGGCGGGTTCTCGCGCGCGAGGTAGGTCCTGATCTTGCGGAGGGGGACGTGGAAGCACAGACAGACATCGTCGTCCGGGTCCATGTGGGATGGTAGGAGTGAGTGGTGAGTGGTGAGTGGCAGCGCATTCGTCGCGTTTGGCCTTTCACTTCCCACTTCCCACATTTCCTACACTCCCCCATGAACCGCGAACAACTCGCAAAGGCGATCGCTGATCTCGCACTGCTCCGCGGCACGTTCACGCTGCGATCCGGGCGCACCAGCAACTACTACCTCGACAAATACCTGTTCTCCACCAAACCCGAGGTGCTGCGCGAACTCGGGAAGATGTTCGCGGTTCGCATCGCGGCGATGGAGAAGGCCACGGGGAAGAAAGCGACTCGCCTGGCGGGAGCGGAACTTGGCGGGATCCCGCTCGTGACCGCCGCGAGTCTGGAAACGGGCCTGCCGTGCGTGTTCATCC
>CAYMWG010000186.1:0-6011 GCA_964393765.1 uncultured Phycisphaeraceae bacterium | reverse complement strand
CCGCACCTGGGCCCACGCCGACCCGGCACTTCCCCCAATCGCCGCCGCGGCCAGACCTGCGCGAATCCATGTTTTCAGGCTCATCGACGCTCTCCTTATCGGACCGGGCCCGGCACCTCCCGCGTGCGAGGGTATCGGGACGCCCGGGGCCGCACGGACCGCGGCCCGGACTCCGTCCGATCAGACTTGCCACACGACATCCAAACCTTGCAGGGAAATTCCACGAGACTACCTGCGCCGAAACCTGCTATCGGCAGCCGTTCGTGGGTTAGACGCGGTTGTGGCAGGAATTGTTAAGATTTCTCAGCCGCCAGTTGAAGAGGAAGTCGTGCCTTGCGTGCGCCCGAGCAAGCGCCACCTCGGGATGGTGCCGCAGAGTGGGCAAGCGAGTGACTTAGCGCAAACCTTGCGTAACCGTGCTTGGTTTTCCGCCCGGTCACGGTAGTCTCCTGCACTCCGTTGTGCCGCGATGTGCGGCCGCGGCCAATCCCCGCGCGAGAGAGAGACTCTGCGCACATTTCGCTGTTCGCCCGGCCCGTTCGCCAGGACTACGCCGGGTAGAAGGAGAGAGCATGAAGGCTCGTATGTTGTTGTGCGCGCTCGCGGCCCCCGCAATCCTCGCCGGTGCGGCCAACGCCCAGATCACCCAGTGGAACTTCAACTCGATCGTCCCTGACGCGGCCACGGGCACCGGTACCACCACGCCGAACATCGGAACCGGCAGCATCAGCAACATCGGTGGCACCACGACCACCTTCGCTTCCGGCGACGCCTCGGGCGGCTCATCCGACCCGGCCACCGGCGATGACTCGGGCTGGAACCTGACCACCTTCCCCGCGCAGAGCGCCGGCTCGGGCACGGCCGGTCTTCAGGGACTGACGTCCACCGCCGGCTTCCAGGACATCGTGGTTTCCTGGGACCTCCGCACGAGCAACTCGGGCTCGCGCTACTACCAGTTCCAGTACACGCTCGATGGCTCCGCCGCGATTCCGTCCTACATCCCCTTCGGCGGCGATGCGAGCAACATCTTCACCTCCGGCGGCGGCGACTTCTGGAACAACGGCAACTCCGTGAACCTTTCCTCCATCGCCGGCGCAAACAACAACGCCAACTTTGGCTTCCGGATTGTCTCGGTCTTCTCACCGGTGGGCTTCACGCAAACTACCTTGGGGCTGGCAACCTTTGGGCCCAACGCCGGCTACCGCGCCGCGAACGCCGACGACCGCGCCTATGCCACGAGCGGCACCTGGCGCTTCGATCTCGTCACCGTCGTCCCCGCCCCCGGCGCGCTCGCGCTGATGGGCATGGGCGGCCTGCTCGTGACTCGCCGACGCCGCGCCTGAGTTTCGGCATCGACATCCACACTCTTTGTTCGAGCAAGGGGCCCCCCGCGGGCCCCTTGTTCGTTGCCGGGAATCAGTTTTTTCCGCACCTACCATGACCCGACATGGCCGACGCCCCCACCCCACAAATCCGTAACTTCTCCATTATCGCCCACATCGACCACGGCAAGTCCACCCTCGCCGACCGTCTCCTGCAGGCCACCAACGCCGTTTCGCCTCGCGAGGCCCGCGAGCAACTGCTCGATTCCATGGACCTCGAGCGCGAACGCGGCATCACCATCAAGGCCTCCGCCGTCACCGTCTGGCACCGCCACAAGCCCGGCGACAAGGCCGACCAACTCGAATCCGAGTACGAAGAGACGATGGACGACTCGGGCGCGCACAAGGCCAAAAAGGGAAAGGGAGCGGTCGAAGAGCACGGCGAGATGTTCATGCTCAACTTCATCGACACCCCCGGGCACGTCGATTTCAACTACGAGGTCTCGCGCGCCCTCAAGGCCTGCGAGGGCGCGATCCTCGTCGTCGATGCCACCCAGGGAGTCCAGGCCCAGACCGTCGTCAACGCCTACCTCGCCATCAACGAGAACCTCAAACTCATCACCGTCATCAACAAGATCGACCTCCCTTCCGCCCGTCCCGACGACATGGCGATGGAGGTCGAGCAGGTCCTGGGCATCCCCGCCGAGGACTGCATCTACGTCTCGGCCAAGACCGGGCAGGGCATCCCGCAGTTGCTCGCCGCGATCTGCGACAAGTTTCCCGCGCCACGCGCGCCCATCGTCCCGCAGGTCCGCGCCCTGATCTTCGATGCCAAGTACGACGACTATCGCGGCGTGATCGTCTACATCCGGGTCATGGACGGCGGGCAGGTCAAGGTCGGCGACAAGATCCGCATGATGGGCACGGGCCGCAACTTCCAGGTCACTGAACTGGGCAAGTACACGCCCAAGCCCATCCGCGTGCCGACCCTCGGCCCCGGCGAGACGGGCTATGTGGTCGCCGCGATCCGCTCGCTCAAGGACGTGCGCGTCGGCGACACGGTGACGCTGGAGATCGACCCCGCGACCGAGGCGCTGGCCGGCTATCAGCCCCCGATGCAGATGGTCTTCTGCGACTTCTACCCCGCGACCACCGCCGATGCGAAAGGCTCCGATTTCGAGGAACTCCGCGAGGCGATGGAGAAACTCTCGCTCAACGACTCGAGTTTCACGTTCATCGCCGTGCATTCCGATGCGCTGGGCTTTGGCTTCCGCTGCGGCTTCCTGGGCCTCCTGCACATGGACATCGTGCAGGAGCGCCTGGAGCGCGAGGGCCACGTCGAGATCGTGCAGACCGCGCCGACGGTTTCGTACCGTGTGCTGATCCGCGGCACCGCGGCGCAGGCCGCACGCACCGCCTCCAAGGGCGGGGCGATGGGGGCCGCGGCGACGGTGATCGAGGAGGGCGGCATCGGCAACTCGACCCTCGCTGTCGGCCACACGCTCATCGAGGTCCACAACCCCGCCGACCTGCCCGACCCGTCCTACATCGAGGAGATCCGCGAGCCCATCTGCAAGGTCGACATCATCCTGCCCAAGGAATACATCGGCGACATCATGAAACTCTGTCTGGACCGTCGCGGCCTGTACAAGGCCCAGGCCCACATCTCCGATGCGCGCGAGATGATCACGTTCGAGATCCCCCTCGCCGAGATCATCTACGACTTCTACGACAAACTCAAAGGCATCACCAGCGGCTACGGCACGATGGACTACGAGTTGCTGGGCTTCCACGCCGACAACCTCGTGCGGATGGACATCCTTGTGAACGGGGACGCCGTCGAGGCACTCAGCATCATCGTCCACCGCGACAAGGCCGAGTACCGCGGCCGCCACCTCGTCAGCCGCCTGCGCGAGCAGATCCCCCGGCACCAGTTCGAGATCCCCGTCCAGGCCGCGATCGGCTCGAAGGTGATCGCCCGCGAGACCATCAAGGCCTTCCGCAAGAACGTGCTGGCCAAGTGCTACGGCGGCGACGTCTCGCGCAAGCGCAAACTGCTGGAGAAACAGAAGGAAGGCAAGAAGCGCATGAAGTCGGTGGGAAGCGTGGAAATTCCCCAAGAGGCGTTTATGGCTGTCTTGGATCAGGGGGATTGAACGATGGCGAACCAGCCAACTGTTCGGCTTCACCCGCACGCGAGCTCCCGCCTTGCCGAACGCGGCGCAACGGAACTGGAAGTCGCGGCGACCATCCTGCAAGGCGAGCAGTTTCCTGCCAAGCACGGCCGCACGGGGTTCCGGCTGAACCTTTCCTATGATGCTCAGTGGCTCGGTCGATCGTTCGCCACCAAGCAGATCGAGGCGTTTGCTGTATTTGAGGATGAGGCCTGGCTTGTGATCTCGTTTCTGGTGAAGTACTTCTAGAAGGCGTGCGAAATGAAACTCACCTACGACCCCGATCACAACATCGCTTACATCTCGATGAAAGCCCTCCCCGGGCCGGTCAACACCATCCGTCTCAGCGACGAGGTCAACATCGACATCGCCTCAGACGGGACTCTGTATGGCATTGAACTTCTCAATGCCAACGCGCAGTTGAGCGCCGACGGACAGACCCTCGCGGTGCTGAACGAGGCAACGGGCGAGCGAGCGGCGGTTCGGATCGCGGAGTGAGTGGGCGGGGGGGGGATGGATTTGCGGATGGTGAAGAAGCAGAAGGAAGGCAAGAAGCGCATGAAGTCTGTCGGCTCCGTCGAGATCCCGCAGGAGGCGTTCATGGCGGTGCTGGATCAGGGGGATTGAGAGAGCCCCGATCGCAAGCTCGGGACCACACCGCGCACGACCTCGGCGATTGGCTGCCGATCAGACCGGACCTCGCAAGCGGACCGAACGTCATGTTTCCGTGTTATCACGCTTCGATCGCGACTATGCGAGACTTACGGACTCCACTCCCAACGTCCAATCGTGCCTGCTGTTGCGTATGAAACGCAAATGTGGTCTCCCGGCATCGGTGAGTGACCTGCCCCCCTTTTCTGTACCAGGTGCTATGAGAGTCTGGGTTCAAGAATAGGTTCACAGGGATCACACGCTGGCCGGGCTGGAGGGAGGGGCGAAGCCCCGACCGGAGGCACGGGCAGGTGGCACCAAGATCGACCGTGCCACGGAGATCGGCTTTGCGATCTCGGTGCGGCTTGTCCACAATGAGGAGTGGGGGTAGAGGCTTGCGGCAGGGGCAGCAGGGGGCACTGACCTCTCCTGCCATCGAGGTCGGCCCTGGGCGGCGACCTCCGGGCGTTTTGCCAGAGGAGCACCAAGATCGGAGGACCGATTTTGGTGGCACGGCGGGTGGCACCGACATTGTCCGTGCCACCGAGGTCGGCTCTGGGATCTCGGTGCCTGCCTTTGGATTGCTTGACCACCCACCGCAGCCACGCATAGTCGGTCTTGGGTTCGCACACGAAGCCCCCCGGCGGCCCTCAAGGGCTACGATGCCTAGCCCCCCTCTTTGCGTGTTTCGACACCCGGCCGTGCCCCCGCGGCATCCCGTCGCGGGATCTCCGTAAAGAACCGCCCATGCCCAGGCTCTCATCCCGACCGGTATACCGGGCCTCGACCAAACACTCGGCGGCGGCCTCCCCTCCTATCTCCGTCTTCGGGCGAAGAACAAACTCCGCGCGGAGATCGCCGGGCTGCGCGCGCAAGAAGCCAAAGGCACATTTATGAAGCAGAAACGAAGATCGGAAAGCGCCTCGAACCTTCCCAAATCTCCTACCGGCATCACCGGCCTCGATGAGATCACCGGTGGCGGTCTGCCCGCCGGGCGGCCGACGCTCGTGTGCGGCAGCGCGGGGTGCGGCAAAACCATGCTGGCCGTGGAGTTTCTCGTGCGCGGGGCCACGGAGTTTGGCGAGCCGGGCGTGTTCATGATGTTCGAGGAAAACGCGGCGGAACTTTCGGCCAATGTGCGCTCGCTGGGCTTTGATCTGGACCTGCTCGTGCGGCAGAAAAAGATCGCGCTCGATCACGTCCACCTTGAGCGCAGCGAGATCGAGGAAGCGGGCGACTATGATCTCGAAGGGCTGTTTATCCGGCTCGGGCACGCTATTGATTCCATCGGGGCCAAGCGCGTGGTGCTTGATACTGTCGAGGCGCTCTTCGCCGGGCTGAGTAATCACGCCATCCTTCGCGCGGAACTGCGCCGGCTCTTTCGCTGGCTGAAGGATCGCGGGATGACGGCGGTCATCACCGGCGAGAAGGGCGAAGCTTCGATCACCCGCTACGGGCTGGAGGAGTATGTGGCCGATTGCGTGATCACGCTCGACCACCGCGTGGACGAGCAGATTTCCACCCGCCGTTTGCGCGTGCTGAAGTATCGCGGCTCGGCGCACGGCACGAACGAGTACCCCTTTATCATCGGCGAGAGCGGGTTCTCGGTGCTGCCGATCACCTCGCTTCGGCTGGATCACTCGGCGCCGACAGAGCGCCTTTCCACGGGCATCGCGCGGCTGGATGAGATGCTCGGCGGCCAGGGCGTATTCCGCGGCAGCAGTGTGCTTGTCTCGGGTTCTTCGGGCACGGGCAAAAGCAGCCTCGGAGCCACCTTTGCGGAGGCCGCGTGCCGGCGCGGCGAGCGCTCGCTGCTTTTCGCCTACGAGGAATCGAGCGCGCAGATCGTGCGCAACATGCGCTC
>CAYMWG010000185.1:0-6063 GCA_964393765.1 uncultured Phycisphaeraceae bacterium | reverse complement strand
TTGTCGGTCTGCCCAACGTCGGCAAGAGCACGCTCTTCAACGCCCTGACCAAGGCGGGGGCGCTGGCCGCGAACTACCCGTTTGCGACCATTGAGCCGAATGTGGGCGTGGTGCCGATCCCCGACCCTCGGTTGGAGGTCATCCGCTCGCACATTGAGAGTCAGAAGATCATCCCTGCGGCCCTTCGGCTGGTGGACATCGCGGGGATCGTGCGCGGGGCGAGCACTGGCGAGGGGCTGGGGAACAAGTTCCTGTCGCACATCCGCGAGGTGGACGCGATTGTCCAAGTGGTGCGGTGCTTTGAGAAGGCCCCGGGTGGGGAGGAGATCACGCACGTCGAGGGGTCGGTCGATCCGGTGAGAGACCTGGAGACGATCAGCGTGGAGTTGATGCTGGCGGACCTGCAAACGGTGGAGGGCGCGTTGCCGAAGGCGGAGCGGGCGGCCAAGAGCCAGGAGCGGGAGAACGTCGCGCGGTATGAGGTGCTCAAAAAGTTGCTGCCGATCCTGAGCGCGGGGAAGTCTGCGGGGACGTTGAAGATCGAGGATCCGGAGCAGGCCAAGGCGCTCAAGGGGCTGGGGATGATCTCGGCCAAGAAGATTCTGTATGTGGCGAACGTGGACGAGGAAGATGTGAACGGTCGCGGCCCGATGGTGATGCGCGTGCGCGAGTGGGTGAGGGCGCACGGTGGGGACGCGGAGTTCGATGTGGTGCCGGTGTGCGCGAAGATCGAGAGCGAACTGGCGGAACTGAGCGATGAGGACCGCTTGGAGATGCTCGCGAGCATGGGGATGAAGGAGCCCGCGCTTGCGGCGATGGCTCGCGCGGCGTACCACCTGCTGGGCGTGCAGAGTTTCTACACCGCGGGGCCGAAGGAGATCCGGGCGTGGACGGTGCCGGTGGGAGCGACTGCGCCGCAGGCCGCGGGCGTGATCCATACGGACTTTGAGCGTGGGTTCATCCGCGCGGAGATTTACTCGGTGGACGACCTGGTGGAGATGAAGACGGAGAAGGCGATCAAGGAGACGGGGCGGATGCGTGTGGAGGGGAAGGGGTACACGATGCGGGACGGGGACGTGTGCCACTTCCTGTTCAACGTGTAGGGGCGGGGTCTTGGCCCACATCGTCTTCGCCGACGTTCTCGGTCTGGACGAGGCGACGACGGATCTCCGCGGATTCCTCGGGGCGGTCGAGCAGTTCCGGCGCGCACGCCGCCCGCAGGTGGATGAGGAAGAGAATGCGCATGGAGCGGCGGTGGGTATCGGCGTCGAGCGTTTCGATGGCGGCGCGGAGGTTGTGGGCAGCGCGGGAGACTTCCTCAGTTGATACGGTGGGAGGCGGGGCGATCACGGTCGCGGCGGCGGCGGCGTGGCGCTGCACGACCTCGCAGGCGTGCATGCCGCTGCGCATCGTGCGCCAGGAGTCGCCGGGGGCGAGGCGGGAGTCCCAGTAGGCATCGTTGGCGAGGAGGGCGGTTCGTGCGCCGGCGTGGTCGCCTGCGCGGAGCGCCCAGAAGGCCACGGCGTCGCGCCAGAGAACGTTCTCGAAGTCGAGACCTCGCCCGGAGGACTCGGCCTGGGCGAGCACGTCTTGAACCTTCATGATGCGGCCGGTCCACACATCGGCGGCCTCGTCCCTTGCGCCCTCGGCGAAGAGCAGCGGTCCCGCGGCGGATTCGAGGATGGTGAGAGGGGGAAACCAGTCGAGGCTGACGCCGCCGCGGGTCTGGAAGCGGATGACCTTGAGGGTTGTGGCCAGCCCCTCGCGAAGTTCCGACATGGTCTTTGCTTGTTGCTCCTGACGCTGCCGAGTGGCCACGAAGCGCTCGTCCAGCACCTGCTGCCGCCCCCGCATCGCGAAGTACACAGTGGTTGCAGCGCCGGCGACGAGCGCTGCCACGGTGAGCAGACTGGCGAGCACAAGCGAGGGCTGGCGGCGGAAGAGCAGCGCGATGCGCCGGGTCTGGCGCGGCCTGCGCCACTCGATGGGCCTGGCGGCCAGCCACGATTCCAGGTCCTCGGCGAGCGCGTGGGCCGAGGCGTGCCGGTCGGCAGATTGGGGCGCAAGGGCGCGCCGGCAGATCGCGTCGAGGTCCGAATCCACATCGGGGCGGAGCGCCCGCGGCGAAGGTGCCGGGGTGCCCGGATGTGTGTGGCGTGCGGCGACCTGCGCGGGCGTTGCGCCGTTGGGAGACTTGCCTGTCAGGAGAAAATAGAGCAGGCCGCCGAGGCCGTAAACATCCGCGGGGATCGCCTGCGCGCCATCATCGGCGCGGAACTGTTCTGGCGAGGTGAAAGCAAGATTGCCGACGGGCGTGGCATCGGGGAGGCGCGCGGCCTCGGATCGCACCGCCGCTGCGACGCCAAAGTCGGCGACCTTGGGCACACCGTCGCTGGTGAGCAGGATGTTGGAGGGCTTGAGGTCGCAGTGGACGACGCCCGCGAGGTGCGCGGCGTGTACGCCGCGGGCGATCTGGGACACGAGCGCGGCGGCCCGGCGCGGTGGGAGTGGGGCCGTTCGCTTGGAGAACCACTGGGCGAGGTCGCCATCGTTGACGAACTCATAGACGATGTAGTCCATCCCCGATTCGTCGGTGGCGCGATCGAAGACACGGACAACATTCGTGTGGCTGATGCGCCTGGACTTGTGGGCCTCGGCCGCGGCGTGGGTCGCGGCATCGGGCTGGACGACCTGCCGGAGGCGCTTGATGGCGACCCACGCGGGCTTGTCGGGCTCGGAGAGTTGGCGGTCGGCGGCGAGGTAGACCTCGCCCTGCGCGCCCATGCCCAGTCGCTCTCGAACGTCGTAGCGCGGGCGGCCATCGGGCGTGCGGGGGCCGAAGTCGCAGGGGACGGCGAGTGGGGCCGTGCGTCCGGCGGAGCGGCCGATGATGGTGGTGGTGGTCAGGCCGTCGGCGAGGGCGAAGGTCGTTTCGATCGCCTCTGCGAGGGTTGGGTGCGCCCTGGCCAGAGCGCGGGCGGTATCGGCCTCCGAGGAACCGGCGCGCACGGCGGACCGGATGACAAACTCGAGCGCGGCATCGAGTGCGATGCGCAGGCCGGGCAGTGCGGGGATCGCATCGAGATAACGAGCAAGCGGCGTTGGGAGCGAGTGATTCAGACGTTCCCGCGCATCGGCCTCGATGGCGTCGGCGATCTCGTGGTCTGACGTTGCTCCGGAGGCCTCGAGCACGCGGCGCATCGACGGCTCGGACTCGCCAAGGTACAGGCCGGCGACGAGCGTTGCGGTGTCCTGAGAGGTGTGGACCGACATCACATTTGCCCGGCTTGGAATCGTGCCTTCAGGTGTTCGCGGATGGTCTGCCATCGGAGGCGGACATCGACGGGGCGGCTGCCCATGGCCTCGGCGATGCGGAAGAGCGGCCAATCCGCCAGCCAGAGCGTGAGAATGGTGCGGTCGTCGTCGGTCTTGAGCGCGGCGAGGGCTTTCTCGAGCACGATCTCGGGACCTCCAGCATCGGCGTGGCCGTTCTCGGCAACACTCATGCGGGCGAGCAGTTCGCGCGCGACCGGGCTGTCCTCGCCCTCGGCAACCTGGAGTCGCTTGACGACGCGCACCTTGTCGATCACCGCGGCCTCGGCCATGCGGAAGAGCAGCGCCCAGAGCCCCGGCTCATCGAGAGCCTGCAACTTGCCGTCGCGGACGTAGCGATCAAACCGCCGCCCGATGGTGGAGAGGATGTCGAGGGAATCGAACATCCGCCGCACGGAAGCGCCCAACTTGCCCCGGACGCGCCGGCGGAGCAGGTCGCCGTAGTTCACGAGAAATGCGGCCGCGGCATCTCGATCACCCGCCCGCATACGGGCGAGAAGCGCCTGCACGGGCATGGTGGCCAAGGGCGGCACCGACACCGGAACGTCCCGAAAGGTTGAGGAACTGGGTTCGGTTTCGAGCATGGGTGGCCGCCGACCTGCCCGCGATCCAGAAAAAAATCTTTCGCGATGGGCTACACGACCGTCGCGAGGCACGACTGACACATCGGAGGGCGACCTCAACGGCCGTGAGAAGCCGCGGCGTACGCGGCTGCGGTCTTCATACGCCCCGGAGAACGGACTATGTCAGCCAAGAACGGTTATCAGCGTACCTGCAAGTCGGTCTGGATTCCAATGTTTTCCCTGCTTGCCTTCGCGCCGGGCTTACAGGCGGGCGGGGTCGCCAAGGCCCCTGAGGGGGCACTCCTGGCCGTTCGCGCGGGCGAGGCGGGGCTGACCGCGCGCGAGCCGGGCTGGGAGATTCTCATCGATTGGCTGCTCCAGCGGATGCTCGACCGGATCGACCACAACCATCCGGGCATGTTCTATGACGCTCCCGAGGGGATGATCGTCGTGGCCCAGGCGTATGACAACAACGGCCTGCCGGACATGACCGGGGAGGAAGTGGATGCGTTCCTTGGTCTCCTCGATGAGGCCGAAGATGCGCTGAAGGATGCCCCAGCGGGGTTCCCCGCTGCCACCAAAGTCATGTTCGAGCAGAAGATCAAACTCATGCGTGCGGAGGCGGAGGCGCAGCAGTGACCAACCAGCCCAGGTTTTCAGCAGGCCCCGAACCCGGCTACGGGGGAGGGGTGGGGGGCAGTGGCGCAAGCGTGTCGGGCGCGCAGGCCGACCCGGAACTTCGCGTCCGGCTGAACGCGGCGACGCGCGAGTTCAGTTGCCGCGAACTCGGTGAACTCACCGGCATCTCGCACGAGACCGCGCGCCGGTACCTCGACGGGCGCGGGCCGGGGATCGTGTTCATCAAGCGCCTGTGTGAGACGCTGAACATCAGCGCCGACTGGCTGCTCCTCGGGCGCGGCTCGCCGGTGTACCGGCCGGGTGTACCCATCGACCGGCCCGATGCGCCTGTCGATGTTGCGCTCGAGGAACTGAGCAGGCACCTGGGGCAACTGCACCGGGACCTTGCGCGCGCGGGGGAGGAGCCCGCGGGCGGCGCGGGCACTACGAAGCCGGCGAAGCCGACGACGCATGGCGGGTCGCGGGCGCGCGATATTACATCTCCGGCGCCGCACACGCCGCTCCACCCCGAGGTCCGGGATGAGGACTTTGTTGACCCGTTCGCCGCCGCGGGCGTTCCGCGTGCGGTCCCGCCGCCGTTGCGCGGGCAGCGGGAACCGGCTGTGTCGCCGATCCGTTTGGTGCTGGGCCCAGCCAACGGCCAGCAGTTGAGCGTCGCGCCGGACGCGGCGGCGGAGATTCGTGTGATGCTCGATAGGAATGGGAAGGCCCGGTTGGCAGTCAGCGGGCGGAGCGAGGGCGGCGCGCACCTGTACCGGCGCGTGTTCGACCGGGTGTACCGCTGGGTGCGGAGCGGCGAGTGCGACGAGAGCACTGAGGCTGGGCGCGGTGTGTAGGGTGGGCGTGCTGTGCGCCCTACGCTGTGGGCATGGGCACGGATGCTCCGAACCTGACGGCCGTCACGCCCTATCCGCTCACTTTTGCGCCGGTGGTGCTGGAGAAGGTGTGGGGTGGGCGGCGGCTCGCGCGGCTCGGCAAAGCACTCGCCAGGCCGACCGGCGGATATGGTGAGTCGTGGGAGATCGCCGACCTCGGCGCGACGAGTGAATCGGGCGCGGGCGGGGGCGCGGTGAGGTCGGTTGTGGATGCGGGCGAACTCGCCGGGCGCGTGATCGGGGATGCGCTCGGGGCGGCTGGAGTGGGCGGTGGGGGGCCATCACCATTCCCGCTGCTTATCAAGTATCTGGATGCCGCGGCGAACCTGTCGGTGCAGGTGCATCCGTCGCCCGCGGCAGCGCGGGCTGATGTGCGTGCGCACCTCAAGACGGAATCGTGGTATGTCGTGGAGGCGGAGGCGGGGGCGAGCCTGTACATCGGGCTGAAGGCGGGCGTGACGCGTGAGCGGCTCGAGCGGGCGCTCAGGACGGGTGGCTCGGACCCGGTGGTCGATCTGCTGGAGCGCATTGATGCGGTGCCGGGCAGGTGCCACACGCTGCCCAGCGGGATCGTTCACGCGCTCGGAGCGGGCGTGCTGGTGGCGGAGGTGCAGACGCCCAGCGATACAACGTATCGGTTGTATGACTGGGGG
>CAYMWG010000184.1:0-6081 GCA_964393765.1 uncultured Phycisphaeraceae bacterium | reverse complement strand
CGCCTCCCCCGTGCGACCCACCGTCCCGATGCTGCGGCTGCTGGCCTCCACTTGAACCTTGCTGCTGAGACGGGCGATCGTGCGGACGGTCCTGCTGCGTCTGCTGGGGCGCGGGTGCCGAAGGCTGCCCGTTGGATCGATCGGGACGCTGCTCGGGCCGAGGTTCGGTGCGGACGGGCTCAGGTCGGGGAACTTCGGCGCGCGGCGGTTCGGCACGCGCAGGCTCCGGGCGTGGCTGCTCGGATCGGGCAGGACCCGGACGGGCGGGCTCGGGTGCCGGATCGGCCGCGGAACGCTGGCGGGGCGAGGCGGGCTTGCTGTCAGACGGTGAACGCCTTGCGCCCCGCGTCTCTTTGGCCTCGCCCTTGCCCTCTTCCGCAACGGTAAACTGCTTCGCCATGATGTTCTTCTTGCTCTCAACCGAACGTAACAGACCGCAGCGCAACGCCGGACTGGCATCGTCGGTGACGATCGAAATGTCGATTCGTTGATGGTAAGTGGAAGGAGAGTTTCCCCCCTCCTTGCACAGGCGGCCCGTCACCACGGACAGGAACACCGCAGAACCCACCCTTTGTAAAAGCCTGGTTGGCGGGCGTGCGCCGCGCCAAAGGTCCACAGATGGCATGACTGATCGTCGCGAGACTGACCCGGCCCGGTCCAACCCCGAGGGGTCCAGCGAGATCAGGCATCAGTATATCACCCTCATCTGCCCGGGGACCGCCGACTGGCGGATGTGGAAAACTCCCCGTTCAGTCCCGGGATCGGGCGTGGGTGTGCCGCGCCAGCACTTGATGGAGGATGTCGCGTACGCGGGACTCCAGTTCGGGCGAGGGGTCATCGTTCTGGACAATGAAGTCGGCCTTTGCCCGCTTGGTCTCGAGCGGGAGTTGCGCCTTCTCGCGCCGATCGAGTTCGGCCGCAGACCAGCCCCTGTTTGACCGGACCCTTTCGAGGCGTATCGCCCGAGGAGCCTCGACAAAGATAACGGCATCGCACTCTGCGTGCAGCCCGGCCTCGTAGAGGAGCGGTGCATCGACGATGACCGCCTTTGCGCCCGCGGCGGCACCCTCGCGGATGGCGGTCTCGCGGTCCTGCCGGACAGCCGGATGGACCAGAGCCTCCAGACGGCTGCGCTGTTCAGGTTCTGCGAAGATGATGCGGGCGACCTCTGCGCGGTCAATGCGGGGGGTCTGGTCAATGCGATCACTCGTGGACCCGCGCTGGAGTACAGAGTCGCCCCACCACGCGACGAGTTGTTCGCGGATGTCCGGCCGGTCGAGCGCGGCCTTGGCCCTGGCATCTGAATCAACGACGAGGCACCCCAACTTGCCGAGTATGCCCGCAACGGTGCTCTTGCCCGCACCGATGCCGCCGGCAAGGCCGATGAGGGGAATTGCGCTTGGAGTGCGCGCGGCAGATTTCGAGGCGGGGTGCATGGTGGATTGTTGGCTTCGGGACGATGGCGGCGCAAGCAGGTTCGCCTCGGGGGCCGCGCAGGAGATCGCGAGGCGGACCTGTGCCACCAGCACATCGGGCCGTCCCATCATCGACCAGACCACGCTGGGCGCTCCGGCATCGGCGGGTGTCGAGAACCCGATGGTGCCGAGGCCGAACAGGCGCTCTCTGAGCGACCGATAGATCACCACCTGCTGGATGGCGGCGAGTGGTGAATCGACGGTCAAGCGCCGGATGACCCCCGAGGAAGAGACCACCCGTCGATCCGTCAGGACGGAATCGCGCATCGACCAGTCGAGGTGGCCCCAGAAGGCCACGATGGCAAAGACTACAAGGCCGATGAGCAGGGCGCCGAGCCCGGTGAACGGGAGCCACCCTTGCATCGAGAGCGTGACCGCGAGCGCTGTTCCGAGAATGACGAGCGCGAACACGCCGGGCCGGCGGAGAATGATGGAGATCGAGCCGGGCTTGGCCGCGAGCAGCACTCGCTCGCCGGGCAAGAACGTCCCCGAGACGTCTCGCGGCAGGGCGTTCGGAGGATCAACATTCAAGCCCTATACCCCCTCCAGCACGCCGATGTCCGGTAGGTTCCTCCACAGGCCGTCATAGTCGAGGCCGTAGCCCACGACAAACTCGTCGGCGATCTCGAAGCCGGAGTAATCGACCTCGACATGCTCATCGCGTCCGGCCGACTTGTGCTTGTTGAGCAGAACGACCAGCCTGAGCGAGGCGGGCCGCTGGGCGTCGATTATCCGGCGCAGAAGCCCCAATGTGCGACCAGAGTCCAGGATGTCGTCCACGATCAGCACATGCCGGTCCTTCAGGTCCGTCGGCAGGCCACCCTGGATCGTCGCCCCCTGCGAGGCTGTCGCGGCCCCGGGATAACTGGTGATCGTCACCGGCCGGATCGACATCTGCACCGGCATGTGGCGGATGAGGTCCGCCACGAACACCAGAGAGCCGGTGAGGATCGGGATCAGCACGACCTGGGGCTCGACCCCCGGCGCGCCAGCGCCCGATGCCAGAAACTCCGCCGTGATCTCCCGGCCCATCTCGGCGACCCGCCGGGCGATCTGGTCGCGTGTAATCAAGACCCGCGCGATGTGCATCCCGTCACGATACCACGGACCGGCGGCTGCCGCTCCCGCCCCGGCAACTTGGGGAATCGCGCGCAACCTGCTACGCTTGCACTGACCAATTGCAAGGGAGCCTTCCATGCCCATCCGGACCGTTTACAAGGCCCAGATCGAGCACCTCCAGATCCTCGATGAGGAAGGGCGGCTCGACGAAAAACTGGCGCGCGACACCCTCTCCGATGAGCAGGTGCTGTTCGCCTACGAGTTCATGGTCCTGTGCCGCCATCTCGACGAGGTGGCCTTCAAACTCCAGCGATCCGGGCGCATGGGCACCTATCCGCAGAACAAGGGACAGGAGGCCGCGGCGATCGGCTCGGCGATGGCCGCCGTGAAGGGGCGCGACTTCCTGGTGCCGTGCTACCGCGAGAACGCGGCGTTGTTCCTGCACGGACTGCCGATGGAGAAGATCCTGCTGCACTGGATGGGCGATGAGCGCGGCAACCAGATCCCCGAGGGCGTCCTGATGACGCCGATCTCGATCCCCATCGGCACGCAGATGCTGCACGCCACCGGCATCGCGTGGGCGTACAAGATGCGGAAAGAGGACCGCTGCGTCATCACCTACTTTGGTGACGGCGCGACGAGCGAGGGGGACTTCCACGAGGCGATGAACTTCGCGACGGTGTTCAACGTGCCGTGCGTGTTCTTCTGCCAGAACAATCATTGGGCGATCTCCGTGCCGCGGGAGAGCCAGATGGCCAGCGAGACGGTGGCGCAGAAGGGCCTGGCGTACGGCGCGCACTGCATCCAGGTGGACGGCAACGATCTGTTCGCGGTGTACAAGGCGACGAAAGACGCGATTGATCGCGCGCGGGGCGGGGGCGGCGTGACGCTGATCGAGGCGATCACCTACCGGCTCGCGGACCACACGACGGCGGACGATGCGAGGCGGTACCGCGATGAGGAGGAGGTCGCGAGTTGGCGCGGCAAGGACCCGATGATCCGACTGCGGAAGTATCTTGAACGCAAGGGCATGTGGGACGACGCGAAGCAGGTCGCGCTCGATGACAAGTCGAAGTTGACGGTCGCCGAGATCATCAAGAACGTCGAGACGATCGAGCCGCCGACGACGGACGACATCTTCGATTCGACGTACGGCACGCCGCTGACTGGAGAGTTGGAGCGGCAGAAGCGGACGCTGCGGACCAGCAGCCTTGGGCAGGATCCGAGCCAGGTGGGTCTGGGTGGTCAAAGGCAGAACGCATGATCCCGCCCGTGGAAGGCCGGTTCGAATGGGACGATGCCAAGGAGCTTGCAAACCGCCAGAAGCACGGCGTCTCGTTCGAGGAAGCGAAGCTCGTTTTCTACGACGCCTTCGCTATCCGGGCATACGACGCCAAGCATTCATTTGATGAGGATCGATACGTCATCATCGGACTCTCTCTGCGGCTTCGAGTTCTCTACGTCGTGCACGCCGAGGAGTTGAACGGAATTGTGAGGATCATCAGTGCCCGCCGGGCGACACGCACCGAACACAACCTCTATGAACAAGGCCTCCCGAAAAACACTCTCTAAGCGTTCACTTGGGATCGACTGGTCCAAGGCGACTCGCAATCCATACGCGGGTTGGCTGGCGGATCGCCACTGGCATGTTCGGCTGGACGCCGACCTTGTCGATCTCCTCACAGCAACCGGCGACCCAGGCCATCGTCTGCTCGGTCTGGCGAATAGATCCAAGCGGCGGGAACGTCTCGTCATGGTCATTCCTATGACTGACAAAGAGTACAAAGCGGCGAAGCCACTCTTGGATCGCATTGGAGCCGTGGTCGAATACGTGCCTCCCCATCCCAACGCGAAGCTGGCGGAGCGCGCCGAGCAGCCGCGGCGGCGAAAGGCGGGCTGACCAACGACACGTGTTCAAGGAGACCACAAGTGGCCGTGAGCGAACGACTCCGAGCAGTACACCAGGCGAAGCCATTCCAACCGTTCACTCTGCACCTGAGCGATGGGCGCTCGCCGAAGGTCACACACCCCGAGTTGCTTGCGATTGCGCCGACCGGCAGGTGGGCGATGGTTATTGATTCGGATGAGTCCACGCATTATGTGGACATCCTCTTGGTCACGGACATCGAAGTGAAGAAACCCAAGAGCAAGGACGGCAGTTGGCGGCGAAAGGCTGGATGAGGCATGTGCATGTCGCGTTCTGGATGAACTGATCACCGCAAGAGGCGCAGAGTCCGCAGAGGGCGCCTCGAGTTCAAGGCTCCGCCTCTGCGATCTCGGCGTCTCTGCGGTAGCTTGAAACGGATTGAACAGCCATGGCCAACCTCACACTCGTCCAAGCCATCAACCTCGCCCTCACCCAGGAAATGGAGGCCGACCCGCGCGTCGTCTGCCTGGGTGAAGACATCGGCAAGAACGGCGGCGTCTTCCGCGTCACCGAGGGCCTGCAGGCCCGCTTCGGCCCGGATCGCGTGATCGACACGCCGCTGGCCGAGTCGGGCATCATCGGCGCCTCCATCGGTCTGGCGATGGCCGGCATGCGACCCATCCCCGAGATCCAGTTCGAGGGGTTCATGGGGCCGGCGTACGACCAACTGGTGAACCACGCCGCGAGGTACCGCACGCGGACGCGCGGGGCGATCACGATCCCGATGGTCGTGCGCGTGCCCGTGGGCGGCGGCATCCACGCCCCGGAACTGCATTCCGACTCGCCCGAGGCGATCTACGCGCACACACCCGGGCTGAAGGTCGTGATGCCCAGCACGCCGTACGACGCGAAGGGGCTGCTGATCGCCGCGATCCGCGACCCCGACCCCGTGCTCTTCTTCGAGCCCAAGTTCATCTACCGGGCCTTCCGCGAGGAAGTCCCCGAGGACGAGTACATCGTCCCCATCGGCCAGGCCAAGGTCGTCAGCGAGGGCACGGGCCTCACCGTCATTTCCTGGGGCGCGAGCGTCACGCGCTGCCTCGCGGCCCTCGATAGTTTGCCAGAGGACATCTCCGCCGAACTCATCGACCTCCGCACGATCTACCCGATCGATGAGGACACGATCGCGCAGAGCGTCGAGAAGACCGGGCGCTGCGTCATCGTCCACGAGGCACCCAAGACCGCGGGCATGGGCGCGGAGATCGCGACGATCATCCAGGAGCGGTGCTTCCTGCACCTCGAGGCACCCGTCCAGCGCGTTTGCGGCTTTGACACGGTGATGCCGTACTACAAACTTGAACTCGACTACCTGCCGGATGCGAAGCGCATCGCCGAGGCGATCGGGCAGGTGATGGCGTATTGACACTATTTCCGGCGGAGCCCCGGCGGTTACGCCGGGGCGCGCGGCCCGCAGGATCGTCGCTTGGGCTGCAACGGCCGCAAGGGGATCGATCCCATCAGAGCCCCGAGCGCTACTGAGTGGGTTTGGGTGACCGCTTCCACGTTCCCGCCGGGACGACGCGTTTAAGAGACTGTTTCAGAACGGTAGTCGGAGCGATTTGAGACGTGAGCAGACGAGCATCGCGGCGGCGAGGTCGTGGAAGGCCTGGAAGTGTGCAC
>CAYMWG010000183.1:0-6152 GCA_964393765.1 uncultured Phycisphaeraceae bacterium | reverse complement strand
GGCCCGAGCGACGGATCGTCTCCATCACCGCATCGGCCAGCGCGCCAGCCCGCAGCGAGTCCGACAGGCCCAGTTCCTTGGCCGATGCCGCGAGCCGCGCAAGGTGCTCATCAATCCGCATGCACCACACCCGCCCCGCGCCAGCATCGTCCTGTCCCGCGCCCCCACGCACACCCCCGAGCATCGTCTCGAACAGTCCGACCGCGTGCTGGAACCCCGCGTCAAACGGCGACAGCGCTGCGCGCTCGGCATCCGCGGCGTCATCCAGCGTAAAGAACCGGCCGTTGAGAAAGACAGATGTAGGCATGTGTGAACAGGGTAGTTGCGTCTTGCAACTCCTGCCGATCAGAGCCCCGAGCGCAAGCGAGTGGGTTCGCGCAGGCGCGACAAGGCCGAGGTTCGCGAGCGATGAGTGAAGTCGAATGACCAGACACGAACCCGTCGCTCGCGCTCCGGGCTGTGTTCGATTCGCTTCCCCTCTCCCTCCGTCGCTTCGTCCCTCCCCCCCTCTCCCCCCTACTTGTTCTCTTCCCTCTTCTTCGGGATCAACCCCTCCAGCCGCTTCTTCGCCTCATCAAGCGCCTTCTCGCCTTCCTTCGCCGCGTCCTGCACCTTCTTCTGCACATCTTCCGCCGCCTTGCCCAACTCCTCCACCTTCCCCTTCACATCCCCGATCACCTTCAGGTCCAGTTTGCTCAGATCCCCCAGCGCCGCGAGTCTCCCCTCCAGGTCGCCCAGGATGTCCGCGGGGATGAGGCCCTTCCCCTGCTCCGCCGCGGCCACCAGAACCGCTCGCACGATCACGCTCGTGAGTTGGCCCATCGTCAGGCCCCCCTCCGCCTTGCCGACGTTCTGCAACTTCACCTCGTCGATCGGGACCGTCACTTTCGTGAGCGAACCGATCGCCTCGCCGATCGCCCCCGGCGCGCCCGCCGAGCCGATCAGATCGACATGCACCGTGATGTGCCCGATGCTGAGGTCGTCGACGATGTACTTCTTCTCTTCGCCCGCCGGGACCGGCTTGTCGCTCCCGACCTTCTTCAGGTTGTCGAGGATGACGCTGTAGTTCGCCGCGCCGTCCTTCTTCTCTAGGCGGACATCCACCGTGTCGAGCTTCAGGTGCGGCAGCACGATCGTCGGCTCGCGCAGCGTGCCGAGTGAAACAGCCACCGAGCCGTCTCCGAGTGTCAGGAAGTGCGGCGCCTGATAGCCCGCGACATTGGCGACTTTCAGGTCCGAGAGGCCGAACGTCCCGCCCAGCAGCCCGACATCCGCGCTGCCGACCGTGGTCTCGACGCCCAGCGCGTAGGTACCGCCGCGCTCGATCCCCTTCTTGGCCCACGAGTCCACATAGGCGAACGCCGCGATCCCCCCCGCCACCGCCAGCAGGACGAGCACCACGACCACGATCAACAGGACCTTGACGAGTTTCATAGTTCCACCTTTTTCCCCGCCCGGCGTGCGACCCAACGGTACCCACATTATCCGCAGCCTCTTGAATGGGCACCAGATCCCCCTCGCAGGCCACAATTTCTTCCGACTTCCGACTTCCGACTTCCGACTTCCGACTTCCGACTTCCGACTTCCGACTACCCTCGCCCGTGACCTCCACCCACACCGATGCGCTCGCCGTCATGCGCAACGCCGTCGCCTCCGCCGCCGCCGTCTGCTCCGCCGTGCAATCGCGCCTCGACTCCCTCCGCGCCATCACCAAGGACGACAAGTCCCCCGTCACCATCGCCGACTTCGCCTCGCAGGCCATCATCGCACGCGCCCTCCGCGCTGCGCTCGGCGATGATCTGCTCCTCGTCGCCGAGGAGACTTCCGCGTTCCTGCGCGACCCGGCACATGCCGCACATCTCGATGCCGCGCTCACCGTCCTGCGTGAGGTGCCCGAAGCCAACTGGCCGCGCGCCACCGCCGAGGACTTCCTGAGCGCAATCGATGCTGGCGCGGCCGACCCACTGTCCTGTCGCGCGATCGGGGGCGGCTTCTTTACCCTCGACCCCATCGACGGCACCAAGGGCTTCCTCCGCGGCGGTCAATACGCGATCGCCCTCGCCTTCGTCAAGGACGGTCACCCGCAACTGGCCGTCATGGGCTGCCCCAACCTCGCGTCCGACCGCACGGCAAGCGCCGAAAGCCCCGCCCCGCCCGGCTGCGTGTTTTCAACTACTCGCGGGTCGGGGCGTGTCATACAAGCATCTCTCCAAGGCACCGGGCACGCTGCGGACACGGGAGTTGCGGGTCACGACACCACCCCCGCAATCCGCGCCGCCTTCGCCGGCGTGCGCTCGCACCGGGTTCTTGCCGAGAGCGTCGAGAGCGCCCACTCCGATCAGTCCGCATCGGCGATCATCATGCGCGAAGTAGACCCCGCCTACACCCTCCTGCGACTCGACAGCCAGTGCAAGTACGCAGTCGTCGCGCGGGGCCAGGCCGACCTCTATCTGCGACTTCCCAGCAAGAAGGGGTACATCGAGCGCATCTGGGACCACGCCGCGGGCGCGCTCATCGCGCAGGAAGCCGGATGCACCGTCACCGATGCGCTCGGCGCGCCGCTCGACTTCTCGCGCGGCCGCGGCCTCGAATCCAACAAGGGCATCGCCGTCGCGCCCGCCGGGGGCGGCCTGCACGCGAGCGTCATCGCGGCCATCCGGCGGCACGTCTCGTAAGAAGGAACTCGGAGAATCAGAAAGAGCAGAGAGGACAAAGTGCCATCTCATCAGAGCCCGGAGCGCGAGAGACGGGTTGCGCCGACGGCTCGATGCGGGTTCGCGTGCGCTCCTCCACGCTTGCGGCGCCGACCTCAATGCTCTTGGGACATGGCGCAGGGGGCGCAACCCGTCGCTCGCGCTCCGGGCTCTGTTGCTTCTCGCGTCAATTCCCGCCGGCGTCCGCGTTCGCATCCTTCTTCGCATCGGCCTTGGGCTTGCTCGAAGTTTTCTTGGGCGCGGCCTTGCGAGTCGGCTCGGCCGCATCGCCCGGGCTGAGCAGGCGTACCGGCGCGCTCGTCGCCTCCGCCGCGATCGGCGGCCCTCTGAATGCAAGGAACCCCCACAGGCACGCCGCCTGGAACAGCGTCACCACCGCCGCATAGGCGATCGTCTGTCGCGTGCCGGGCGCGAGCCGGCTGGTCGCGACTGCCAGCGGTCGCAGGGCTGTCGCTCCCAGCGCGCCGATGCCGGGGCGCGGCTCCCGCACGACAGGCTGTGTCTGTTCGACGACGGGAGCGCTCTGCAAGACCGGCGATCTCGCCGCTTCCCTGCTCGTCGGTGCCGGTGCGGGCGATGGCGCGCTCATCTGCGCGACGGGCATCGGTGCCATGGGCGCCGGCGCGGATGCAGCCTTCTCGGGTTCCACGCGCGGCGCGGGTGGAACCGCGGCGACCGGTGCCGTCACGACCTTCGCCAGCGCGGGTGGCGCTTCTCCATCGACTTCCGATGCGCCTACAAACTCCGGACCCGAGTCCGCCGTTCCCTCCGCCACAACCTTGGAGCGACTCTCCTCGGCCACGTCCCCCGCGCCGCGGCTCAGTTCGGTCGCGCTTGCTGCCAACTTTTCATCCAGCCGCGAGATCGCCTCCGGGCTGGCGAACTCCTCATCCAGCGATTCCCCGCCCGTGACCGCGTCCGCGCTCACCTTGTGTACCACCGACTGCGGTGCGCCCCTTCCACCCAGCATTTCCTCATCCAAAGATGGCGCCCCGACGATCCGCGGGGCGGGCGCGGCCGCAACTTCCGCCACCGGCGCATCGGGCACCCGCTCGATCTCCGCGCTCACCTCGACCATCGCCTCCTCGATGGAATCGAACCCGTCCGTCTCTCCGCCCCCGCTCTCGCCCGGCGGAGACGGGAGCGAAACATCATGCGCGGACCCCCCGTCGCGGCCCGCGTCCTTCGCCGCCGCGCTTTCCTGGGTCAGCAACTCCTCGACGCGCTTGTCGAGCGGCGTTGCGTCCTGGATGTCATCCGCGCGGTTGGGCATGGGCCGTCGGTCCGTAAACACGGAGTATCGACCCCACGGGAGCAAGTCTGAAGCCGGGCACTTTTGCGCCCGCTGTTATCGGCTGTATCTGGTGCCCGCCGCGCCCGCGGCGGAGCTCTCGATCCCAAGCCTCACCCCCGTGACCGCGTCGCCTCCACGCTCGGCGAAAACTCACCCGGCGGGCGGCCGCCCAGCAGGTCCTCGGCGTAGTTCGTCGCCGCCCGGCGCTCCGTGATCGGCCCGTCCGCATCGCCCCGAAGGAACTGCCGGATCAACTGATGGTCCACCGGCAGGTCGCCGCACTTGTCCGCCGGGAGCGAGCGCAGCCGGTCGAACCACGCCCGGTCCTCGATCGCCAGCATCCGTCCCTTGTCGAGCATCGCCATGCGGTCGGCGACGGTGAACGCCGAGTCCATCTCGTGCGTCACAACCACGCTGGTCACGCCCAGTTTGCGCGACAGGTCCACGATCAGCCGGTCGATCTCCGCACTCGTGACCGGGTCGAGCCCCGCGCTCGGCTCGTCATAGAACAGCACGCGCGGGTCGAGCGCCAAAGCCCGCGCCAGCCCCGCGCGCTTCTTCATCCCCCCCGACACCTGCGCGGGGAACTTCGCCGCGTGCTCGCGCAGGCCCACCAACTCCAGTTTGATCTTCACCTGGATGTCGATGATCTCCTGCCCGAGGTCCGTGTGCTCCTCCAGCGGGAGCGCGACGTTCTCCGCCACCGTCATGGAGTTGAACAGCGCGCCCGACTGGAACAGAATCCCGATCTTCTTCCGCACCTCGTCGAGTTGGCTGTCCGTCAGGTCGTCGATGCGCCGTCCAAACAGACGCACCTCGCCCTCCTCTGGCCTCAGCGAGCCGATCAACACCCGCAGCAGCGTGCTCTTGCCGCACCCAGAGCCGCCCATGATGACCATGGTCTCGCCCGCGTACACGTCAAGATTGATGCCGTCGAGCACCGCCCGCCCGTCAAACTTCTTGACGAGGTTGCGGCACGAGATCACCGGCTGCGAGTTGTTCCCGTTCTCGGCCAACACATTTCTCCGCGAGCGGCATCAGCCCCCGCCCGTCGATCCTTCGCCGCCGCCGGCATCCGGGCTCTCCCCCTCCGCCGGGGTCGGCGCGCTGTCCGCCGGTGCCGTAGAGGGAGGTGCCGTAGAGGGAGGTGCCGTAGAGGGAGGCGCCGTGGAGGGGGGGGCCCCGCCCGTGCCCGAGTTGTCCGCGGGCACGCGCGTATCGGGATCGAGCAGCCAGATTTCCTTGCCGGCGGGCAGCAGCACGCCCACATTCACAAGCCGCGGCAGCAGTCCCCCCCCCGATGGCTGCGCAGCGCCCCCCTGCGGTATCCCCGCCATCACGATTCCCATCCCTTTGTCAAAGTTCGCGGGCAGCGGGATCTCTTCCCCGCCCTTGTGATTCTGCAACAGTCCTCCGACCTTCATGTATCCGCCAAAGAACTCCCACATGGACGACGGGATGCTGTTGAACGAACCGACATCCGCCTGGTACGCAGCGACAAACTCGGCCAGTTGCTGGTCGGTCACCGCCTGATCAAGCGTGGGGGCAAAGTTCTGACGCGCGGTCGCATAGTCGCCGCTCTCGAGCGCGGCCATCATCTGGTTCGTCGGTGCGACGATAGAGGACATCATCGAGATCGCGCCGACGAAGATGAACAGCCACAGCACCGTGGTGATCAGCCCGATCAGCACGCCCGCGATCGCAAGGCCTAGCCCGCCCAGACGGCCGCGCGAGTTGGAGATGAACAGGATCGCCGCACCGCCGAAGATGATCGCGAGCGCGCCCGGCCCCGGGAGGCAGCACAGCAGCGAGAGAATGAACGAGAAGATCGCCATCGCGCTGGTGCGCTGCGGCGTCGGCGACGGATCGAAGCCATCGCCGCCGATGCCACCACCGCCGCCGACCGCGCCCCCCGCGGGGCCACCAAACGACGGACTGCCAAACTGCGCGTAGGGGTTCTGAGTCATGGCCTAAGAATAACGCATCCCCGCCCTCCGTGTACCACGGGCTTCCAACCCGGGTTCCTGGGCACCTCGGGCTTCCGGCCCGTGTCCCCTTCCCCATCCCGCTCACTCCTCCGGCCACCACTCCGCCGGCCCCCACTCCATCCCCCCCCCCTCCCCCCCCCCGTTGGCCACCCCCCC
>CAYMWG010000182.1:0-6172 GCA_964393765.1 uncultured Phycisphaeraceae bacterium | reverse complement strand
CCCCCGCTTCGTCCTCCGGCACTTCGCGCAGCGTCGCAACGTCGATACCAAACTCCTGCGCGAGTTTCTCGACGAGCGTGACGTTGACCCGCACCTCATCATCGGCGAGCAGGACGCGGAAGCCCTCGCGCGCGGACTTGCGATCCAGTGTCAGCGGAAGCAGCAAGATGGGAGCGGAGCGCGGCACCTGTGATTCGGCCGACTCGTACCACACGAGTGAACCCAGCGCGAGGGCGAGGGTGTTGGCGCCGCTCTCATCAAGGCTAAGGCGCGCAGCGCGATAGATGCCCGTCAGTCGCGTCGCCAGGTCGGCCGGGGCCAGGCTTGTCCGCAGTCGCCGGTTGGCAAGTTCCTCGGTGAGCAGCCGCTGCCTTGCTTCCAGCGCGGCGGGCGAGACCGCCTCAGCGGCTATGGGATCCGCTCCACGAATCAGCACCTCCGCGCGTGGCAGGATCTCGAAGGTCGCACCACCCGCCAGGGCGTTCTCCAGCGACGCGATGTCGGGGCATTCGATGCTCACGCTCTGCGCGGTCTCGCGGAAGTTGATGAGCCGGTTACGGAGTGACAGGTCGAGAAGTTTGCGCTTCCATCGGTCGATACGGGTCTTGGGCGTCTCGACGGGTTTGGCTTGATGTGCCTGCGCTCCTGCGGCCTCTTCGCCCACGCCGTCCGCCCCGCCCCCCCTTACGCGCACCGAGGCCGGGGCGTGTGATTCAGGGGCGGTCTCCGGAGTCACCTGCACCACGCCGCCGACACCGCCCACACGCAACGGGAGCGGTCGGATCATCGCTCGCCGAGCCGCGCGGACATCGAGCGCCCAGCGAAACTTCTCCTTGTCTGAGAGTTGAGTGCGGGCGCGCTGGACCGCCGCGTCGAAGCCGGTGACGGGCGAGGCCGTCATCCCGGTCGCCTCGATAACGACGATCTCTTCGAGGTCAACCCGATTCACAAGCCGAGAGAGGGAATCGATAACGGGGTCGGGGTACGTGTCCTCGGTCAGCCACGCGCCAACATACGCATGACCCTGCTGGATCACAAGGAGCGGGTGCAGCCCTGCCTGCTCGAATGCCCCGGCGAGCACGAGAGCCAGGTCCAGACATGTCCCAAGTTGGCCATCGAGAACCTGATCGGCCAGGCGGACCTTCTGGCCAGAAGACTCGAAACTCGCGGGCGGGTTCACATACGCGATCCCCCTCGCAGCCGCCGCGGAATAGATCGCCGCGACGATGGCCCTCGCCCTGTCCGGGCTCTTGGACTGATACCCAGCGATGCCGCCATCCCCCGTCCACTCGCGTAAGAAACCGCTCGCCTCGACCAGCACCCTGTCGATCGCGGGGTGGTTCGGCGTGACGAACGCCGCGAGCATTTCCGGAAACTCATTGCCGCCCGCCCATTCTGTGGCGGCCAGAATATCCACGCGGCTGACGTGTCGCGCCGAAGTGCAGCCTGGCGCGGCGGCTTCCACCGTCAGTTCCGCCGCTTCGCGCTCCGTCTGGCGTGCAAGCAACTCGGGTGCAAGGGAAATTACAACGTCGGTGAGGTTGTGCGTTGCGCCCGACGCTATCCGCGCGATCCTCGCCTCCCACTGGCGCGCTGCGCCGCCCGTGATGTCGGCACGAATGGTGACTTCTTCCAGGTCGGTATCGCGTCGGTTCGTCACGGCGATCCGCCGGACGAAGCGTACTCCGTTCTGCTGCATCGCGAAGTTGATGGACCGGGCGTGCTCGACGGCGAGCCCGATGTCCGGCTGGTCGGGCTGTGACGGATACTCGCTCATCGTGGGCAACTACTTCCCTCGGTCGGCCTTGGAGAGCAAGGCCCGCCGAAGCGAACGATACCGCACTTTGCTGCACCTGTCAGGGCTTGCCGCGGGCCAACACGCTGCTCAATCCCCGCGACAGCGCCGCCTCCTCGACCCCATGCCCTGCATCTGCCAGGCCTGCGCCTTTGCCCCAGTGCCGATCTCCCCACATCGCGAGGTTGATCATCGGCCACGCCAGGCGCCACAGCGCTGCCGGCTGCTGCGCAACGGCCTCGATCGAGCCACACGAGAATGCCGTCGCGGCGAACTCGCTCTTGCGCAGAAACTCGCCCATACCGTCCAGCCATCCGGCAAACGGAAGAGGAAAACTCGCCTTTGGGCGCGTCAGAACCCAGGCGGGCATATCGTGGGCAAACGCGGCCCGTAAGGGAACCTTTGTCGCGGCCGGACGTCCGTCGCGTGCGGGCGTGAACTTGGCCGATGCGGGCATGGACTCGGCACACTCGGCAACACGCTGATCGGCAAAGGGTGTTCGCCCCTCGACACCTTCGAGCATCGTTGAAGTGTCGAGTCTTTGTAGGAGCCCGGCAAGATTGACGCGCCGGAGGTAGCGAAGGTGTACATCGAGCCCCGTTGCCTGCGGGCCAGCGTCGGCGGCGAGTTGGGCAAACTCAGATGCGAGTTCCGCCCGCATCGCGGCATCCTGCTGGCACGCCCTCCAGATGGCCGGCGCGAGCACCTCGCGCTTGCTTGTGGGGGGCACCCAGGCGTTGGCCTCGATGTGCAGGTTGGCTCGGCGCAGAGCGAGTTCTTCGGAGTCGGCGTTCCGCGCGACGGCTTCGAACGCTGCCGCGGCGTTGAGGATCAGGTCGTAGCCGCCGAATAACTCGTCCGCGCCCTCTCCCGAGAGCGCGACCACCTGGCGATCGGCGCGCAGGCGGCGAGCAACCTGGTTGATCGCGATCTCGTTAGGCGTGCTCAACGGCATCCCAAGCCTTGTCACCATTTCTGCCCATCGCCCGAGGAATAGTTCGCGCGTGATGAACGCCTCGGAGTGCAGCGTGCCGAGTTCAATGGCCGCACGCCGGGCGCACGGCAGGTCCGAGTCCGTCGATCCATCGTCATGGCCCGCGGAGTAGGTCCGCACGGAGCCGGAAGAACCAAGTCCGTAGAGCGAGGCGGAGCGGGTGATGATTGTCGAGTCCAGTCCGCCGCTGAGCAGGGCGCACACGGGCACATCGGCCCGCAGGTGCGCGGCCACTGATTGCCCCACAGTATCGCCAACCCGGGCCGCCGATATCCGCGAACCGACCGGGACGGATGCCCACCGCCGCACCACCCTCGGCGTTACCGGTGCGCGTGCGCGAAGGTCAAGTTCCAGCACCTCTCCCGGGCGCACCGTGCGGATGCCCGCGAACAAAGTGCGATCCCCGAGCGTTGTGCGGATGGTGGTGAGGTACGAACTGATGGTCACCCAGTCTGGGCGCGCGGCAACATCGGGGTGGCCAAGGATCGCTCGCGGCTCGCTCGCGAACACGAAGGACGGCGAGTCGCCGGAATCCGTCCACCAGTACAGCGGCTTGATCCCCAGTGGGTCGCGCGCCAGAAGCAGGCGGTGCGTGAGTGTGTCATAGACGGCGAGGGCGTACATGCCGCGGAGGCGTGCGGGACCATCCGCCCACGACTCGGCGATGACCGCGAGGACGGTTTCGGTGTCGCTGCGTGTGAGGAAACGATTGGCGCGTGCGAGCAACTCCGCACGCAGTTCACCATCGTTGTACAACTCGCCGTTGTAGGAGATTACATACCGACCATCCGCGGTCGTCATCGGCTGCGCCGCTTTGGGCGAGAGATCGACGACCGCCAGCCGCCGGTGCGCAAGCACGACCGCGCCATCGGTGGACCGCCACAAGCCCGCGCCGTCCGGGCCGCGGTGCGACATCGTGTCGCGCATCCGCGCAACCTCCGCATCGTTCAGCCCGACGGGCCCGCGCGTTGAGATGATGCCGAGGATCCCGCACATGCACCGTCTATCGGCACACGCTCCCCCGGCCCGCGAACGGGAGCGAACCCGGGTTCAGACCCAGATGGAGATAATCAGGGCGGGTTCACGCAACTTCCCCTGCCACTCGCCCACGTTGGTGGTGACGAGTTTGACCTCGTAGTCCGGGTGCGCATCGAGCCACTGGTTGATCTGGTCGTCCATCGCCGCGAGCGACTCGGGCGCGAGACGGCAATGGAACGAGCGGACGTGCGTCGCGCCGTTGCCGGTGAGATTCGTCTTCCGCTTCCAGTTGTCCGTGTGGCGCGTGTTGACGTTGCCCATCAACGCCTGGTTGATGTGCTGGATCTTGGACTTCGCCTCACCGTTCTCGCCTGTCGCGGCGAAGGTGTTGGGCGGCTTCACCGTCGGCACGCCGCCGCCGCCGACCGCTCCATCGCCAAGGGGATGAAGGACGATCTCGCCAGTGTTCATTCCGGCCTCCTCCAAGGTTGTCCCCCCCCCCCAAATCGCGAGCGCGATCAAACATGGCCGAACGGCCATCTGTGTGCAGTATGCCAAAGTCAGGTCCGTCGTGCCACCTCAAAGAACCAGTGCTCGGCGGAAGGGATTGGCGTAGTCGGGTGAGCAGCCGATACTTGGCGACCGATGAGTTCCGCCCTCGCAACAGGTTCCCCCCAAATCAGGGTAATAGCAAGGCCGCCTGACGGGGCGGGCGCGACCTCGCACCGCCCGCAAAGCATTTGGGTCACAGTACCTCTATCCCTGGAAACGGGGCCTTGATAGTCCAAGTATTCTATTCGGTGGTCATCGAGCCGCTCGGCCTCGAACTTCGCCACCGTGCGGAAATCCACATCCATGGCGAGGCGAAAACTCAGAAGCGAGTCCGTGCCTTGGTGGCACGGCTCTAAAGAGCGGCCCCGGTCCTGCTCTGGCCGCTCCAGCATCCAGTCAAGATGGGAGGTCCCGTCGGCCAATGTGTGTCGAAGCAGCACCCAGCGGGCCATGGCCGATTATACGTTGGGCTGTGACAAACCAGACAAAGCCGGTACACTTGCCACCGCCTCCTCCCCAACCCGGAGTTGTTCCATGCTGACCCGCACCCTCGTTTTTGTCTCGCTCGTACTCGCCCTGCTCGCCGCATTGACGCTGGGCGGGTGCCAGCGGTCGCTGCTGGCCGTGCGACAGTCCGGCGACTCCCACTTCGCGCGCGGCGAGTTCGCGCAGGCGCAGCAGGATTACGAGGAGTATCTCTCTCGCAGTCCGGCCCGTCCCGAGGTCCACTACATGCTCGGGCGCACGCTCCTGGCCCAGGATCGCACCGCCGCCGCGCGCGAGCAGTTGCTCCTGGCCAACCGCCTGACACCCGAGAACGATGAGGTGTTCGAGCACGTCTGCGAGGGCCTGTTCGCCGACAAGCAGTACGAGGAACTCAACCGCCTCCTCCGCGCCCGCACCATCGATCGCGGCCGAATGCAGGACTGGCTCATGCTCGCCGAGTTCTCCCGGAAGCAGGGCGACATGGACGAGGCCCAGCGTGCGCTGCTCACCGCAGCGCGCGTCGACGGTGGCATGTCGATCGAGCCCCAGTTGGGGCTTGCGAAGGTATACATCGCCGCGGGCGACCGGGAGCGTGCAATCCAGCGCCTGCGCATGGCGTACTTCATCGATCACCAGAACGGCGAGATCGTGACGCTGGCGAGTTCGCTCGGCGAGATCGTCGGGCCGTCGTTCGGCATGACTCCCACCGAGCGGTCGTTTGCGCCGATGCCGGGTACGACAGTGACCGAGGTTCCGACCGAGAAGCCCTGAATGGTTTTTCTCTCGCAGGGACCCGGAGTCGCGGAGAATGAGCGAAGGCGCTTTCCCCCCGTCTCTCTGAGGCTCATCGCGAGGCCATTCTCCGATTCGATCACTTCGCTTAATCTCTGCGGCTCCGCGGCTCTGCGCGAGAGTCACCTTCCAGCCGCTTCCGCGCCTGCACCAGTTCCCGCTTCTGCGCGGCGGTGAGATTGGGGTACGCGAGGTCCAAACCCCGGATCGCCCCGGCGAGAATGCCAGACACCATCGCCCGCATCACCCACTTGTGGTCCGCAGGGATAATGTGCCAGGGTGCCCAGGGCGTGCTGGTGGCGTTGATCGCGTCCTCGTACGCCGTCATGTAGTCGTCCCAGCGGTAGCGGCTGTCGAGGTCGGCGAGCGCGAACTTCCACTGCTTCTCAGGGTCGCTCAGCCGGTCATGGAACCGCTTGCCCTGCTCTTCCTTCGAGACGTTCAGGAAGAACTTGAGAATCAGCGTGCCGTTGCGGACAAGGTGCCGCTCGAAGGCGTTGATGTCGTCGTAGCGCTGCTTCCAGAACTTTTCGCCGTCCGCCCCGCCCCCCCCCTCCCCCACCCCGCGCATCCCC
>CAYMWG010000181.1:0-6203 GCA_964393765.1 uncultured Phycisphaeraceae bacterium | reverse complement strand
GGAGTGCGGGAACGCGCCGAGAAACCCGCTCAATCTGTGAGTCAAGGTGCGTTGGTGCGGTGAGTAGGCCGGGCGTTCCCGGTCGTCCCAGTCTCGCCTTGAGATTCTCCCTTGCGCACGGTCACCGTTATCGCCGCCCGCAACTCCGCGAGCGGGGGCTCAGCGCCCAGCACGATCACGCCATCATCGCCTGGAGATCTCACCGCGCCGAATCCGGCCTCTTCGCTCGTGAGAACAAGTGCGCGGCGGGATCGGACGCCTGCTCCGGTCGGATCGCCCGCCTTCCCCCGCATGAACTCGGCGAGATGCTCGTGCGAGGGATCGCTGACGACCCAGATGTCGGTCTGCGGCGGACCTCCCACGGGCTGCGCTGCTCCATTGCGCGCAACTGGCGCGCCCAGCACCTCCACGCCCAGCGACCGGAGCATCATTACGACGAATGCCCCGGTGCGAGCGCTAGCGATCGACACCGCCGCGGTGGCCGAGGGCACATCGCCCCCCTGAGCAACTTCGACGCCGGCAGCCGACGCGCTTGGGAGTGTGATTGTCATCACGGTTCCACGGTTCTCTCCGGCGGCCGCGCTGATGGTTCCTCCAGCGCCCTCGAGCATCCCCCGCACCATGGAGAGACCCATGCCCGTGGAAATCGTGCGGGCCTTGGTGCTGAAGTAGGGCTCGAAGCAGCGCGATGCGACCTCATCGCTCATCCCCCGACCGTTATCGGTGACCAGCAGAACGATGCGACCCTCGGTCCCCTCAGCACCCGGCACGAGCGAACCGGACACGCGAACGAGACCCTCGCCGCACCCCGCGAGCGCCTCGCCCGCGTTCTGCACGAGAGTAAATACCGCCTGGGCGAGCACATGGTCCTGGAGTCGTGGTCTCAGGCCGTGCGGGAAAGCCCCCTCGAGTTTCACATGCGCCGGGAGCGCTGCGCGAAGCACTCCCTCCACCTGCTCCCACCAAACCGCCAGTTCACACACACCTTTCGTCACGCCCTCGCGCGACGGGTCCATCGCCAGCAGCCTTAGACCTGCGGCGAGTTGCGCCAGGCGGGACACGGCTTGGTTAACCGCCGCGATGTCGCCCCCGCTCTCCTGTGGGCACCGTTCGGCGAGAAAATCCAGACGCATCCGCAAGGGCAGCAGGAGGTTGGCGATGTCGTGGCCCAGGCCCGCGGCCAGCGTGCCCAGGGATGCCAGCCGCTGCGCGGAATATGCGCGCGCGAGGGAAGCCTTCAACTCGCTCGTGCGATCGGCGACCTGTGCTTCCAGGTCCTGACGTACTTCCTCCGCTTCGAGAGGATCGCTCATGTTGAAACTCTATCTTCCCCGCTCGCCGTTCACGGGCTCATCGCGCTGGGTCGAGCATATCGAAAACGCGCGGGCATGGCAACCCGTGAACTCCGCCGGTGCCCACATGTGGTGACTTCGGAACGCGCCAAGATGTAAGTAAATTCATCTTACTTCCATGAAGCCACCATTGTCCGAGCAGAGACTGTACCGCGTCTAGCCTCACGAACTGAGCTCTGTGAGAGCATCCCCCCGGAGTTCCCATCATGAAGCCGCAGAACCCCTCTCACGACCCCCACGACGCCCACGACGCCTCGCAGATAGTCAAGGGCGGAAATCGGACGCCCCAGCCGCAAGGGCGGGAAGCAGGCATCGCCTCCCGCGGGTCGTCCATCCAGGGCGAACTCCAGAACGCCAAGGGCGCGCCCGAGGGCGCAAACCAGGGCGGTGCGCCGCGCGGCGGAAGCCGTGTCGAGCCGTCACATCAGAAACGGGCTGAGAAGCAGTCCCGCGCCAAGGACAAGTAGGGTCGCAATCCGGCGTTCCCAGCAATCCTTCTCGGTTTGCAGTATTCTTCGGTCTGTCTACGGGGGGCTCACCGTTCGGCAACAAGGAGTCGTGGATGAATCGCACCGTTCAACTCGTGGTGATCATTGTGCTCGTTCTGCTGCTCCTCGGGCTGCTGCCCACTTGGGGTTACAGTTCCAACTGGGGTTACTTCCCGGCGGGCGGGGTCGGGCTGCTGGTGCTGGTGATGATCATCCTGCTCGTGCTGGGCTCAAGGAACGGGCGTTAGACTCCACCCTTAAGTTTACGAGCGTGAGCTCACATCGAGGCTCCTTGGCTGCTGTGCGGTCGGGGACGCTTCGTGCGCCGGGTCCAGTCGAGCCAATTCCCCCGCGCTGACCTCCACAAGACTACTCGCGCGAAGTTTGGCTCGCGACTGGCTAGGGCTGCACCCCTGACCGCCAACGGGCCGCCTCTTCCGAGCGGCCCATTGCATCGCAGCACGCCGCAAGACCTTCCAGGGTGCTGATCCTCCACGCGAAGGTCGGCGTCATGCACCCGTAGAACCTGTCCCACGACTCCTTGAACGCGCTGTGGGCATCGGACCACTGGCCTTGCTCCAGCAGCACCTGCGCCCTCGCAAAGCAGATGTGCGCTCGCTGATCGTCCGCGATCGTCCGCGACCCGAGCGCGATGGATAAGGCGTGCGCCGAGAGTTGATCGGCCTCCGCCATTTCATGCATCGCCGAGAGGCAGATCGCCAGACCAGCCTCCACGAGCGCGACAAAGTGATGCTCCGGACCCAGCGCCTCCCGCAAGTCCGCGAGGGTCCGCCGGAACTCGGGAATCCCCTCGGCATGCCTTCCAGCCAGTGCGAGGTAACAGCCCAGGTGCCGCCTGGCACTCCCGATTATCAGCGGGTCCTGCGCGGCGACCGGCACCGATTCATAGATCCGCAGGGTTCGCCTTGTCAGTTCGACCGCCTCATCCGGCCGTCCCTCGTACGCAAGCACGGTCGCGGCCTCCTCGAGGCATGTCAGCACCGACCGGTCCAGTTCGCCCCGCATGCGGGAGAGGATCGCAGCGGCTTGGAGCGCGGCCTGGCGCTTGGGCGCAAGCAACCCCTCGGCCTCCGCCGCGCGCATCTGCGCGATGAGCACTCGCAGCATCGCTGGGTCATCCGGGCCGAGCAGGATCCTTTGCAGTTCAACGAGCCGCCCCAGCGCAGCCGTGTGCCCCGTTACCACCGGGTTGCACCAATCCCTTCCATCGGGCTCACGCAGCGCGGGCGGGTCCTTTCGGATCGCCTCGGGAAGCGCAACCGCTTCGACGCCCCAGACCCTGGACATGATGGTCACGAGTTCGCACTCGGGTGCAAGTTCCGCGAGGTCCGCGGCATCGCCGAGCGTCGCCAGCATGTCCGGGTCCTCGGGGGGCAGGCGGCGCAGCCGTCGCTCGAGCGACTCGCGGACGGCGGCCTCGCACATCGTCGCGTCGCGGTCGGTCAGCGCAGCGCGTGCCCGGAGCGCCGTCATGGCCGCGATCCGCAGGTCCGCCTCCTGGTCCGGGAGTGCCCGGAACACCGTGAGGGCCTCCATCGCGTGCCGGCCCGACTCCTCACGCTCACCCAGTTCCGCGAGCGCCCGCGCGAGGAGCGCGCGCGTGTCCGCGGTCCCCAAGGCTCCCGGGCCGAGCAGCCGCTCCCGCATTGCCAGAGCCTCGCGGCATAGTCGGACGGCCTCGGCCGGACGCTTGCGCACAATCAGCACGCCCGCCAACTCGTGGAGCGACGCGGCGATCTCGGGATGCTCGTCCCCGTGCAAGGTCCTCAGTTTCGTCAGGCCGGAACGAAGGGAGACCTCGGCGTACTCGACGAGCGCCATCGCCTTGCCGCTGCCAAAGTCCGTATAGATGCCGCCCCACATCCTGCGGAGCATCTGGTCGAGCGCCGGGTCGTCCTCGAATGCGCCTGTCTCCAGTCGGAAGTAGAGCCTGCCAAGGCCAGAACTGACGATCCATCCCATGGCCGGACGCGAGGCGTCTTCGTTGGGCAGCGCCTCGCGCAGCAACTCGGTCACAGCGCGAGCTCGCACCCCCTCAGCGCGCGCCTGCTCGCGCTGGAACTCCGCGCGCCGGGACGCATCGGCCGCGTTTGCGAGGCTCCAGAGCACCGCGATGCCCGCACCAACCAGGAAGAGCGTGGCGACCCCCACCAGCGCAAGGCGCTTCCGGTTGATCGCCACGGCCTTGCGCAGCAGGTACCACCCCGAGCCGCTCCGTGCCTCGACAGGCGCGCCCGATAGATACCGCTCAATGTCGCGTGCGAGTCCCGCCGCCGACTGATAGCGAGCCTCCCTTTCTTTCCGTAGGGCACGCAGCACGATCGCCTCGAGATCCGCCGCGATCGCGGGATCTCGCAATCTCGGCTGCACCGGTTCCTGCTCGCTGATTGTCCGGACGATGTCAAAGATCGAGCCCTCGAGTTCGTAGGGCATCGCGCCGCAGAGCAGACGGTAAAGAATGACTCCCAACGAGTACACATCGGTCAGCGCATCCACGCCGTCGGCGCGCCCGGATACCTGCTCGGGTGAGGCGTAGGCGGGCGTGCCGGCAAACTCGCCGGTCCGTGTCGTGCGGATGCCCGGGGCCGCGGCGATGCCAAAGTCCAGCACCACCGGTCGGCCGTCTGCCGCGACAAGGATGTTGTCGGGCTTGAGGTCGCGATGGATCACGCCGTTGAGGTGGGCGTGGTGGATCGCGCGGCAGACGTCGATGAAAACGCGGAGGACCGCCTCGCGCCTGCCGGTGTGGCTGGTGGCGGGCGGCTCCCATGCGTCCAGGGGCACGCCGTCGACGAACTCCATGACGACGGCTATCCGGCCGTCCTCCAACGTACGAGACTCGAACACTGTCACGATGTTGGGGTGCCTCAGCCGCGCGGCGATCTCGGCTTCCCGCTCTGCCCGTACGCGTTGGCGCGCGGTGGCTCCCTCGCCCGCGACCAGTGCCTTGATCGCCACGATACGAGACGTGGATTCCTGCATCGCGCGGTACACGACGCCCTGCGCGCCCGAACTCACCACGCCCAGCGTGTGATACCCCGGGATCCGCGGGGCACCCTCCGGCCCGAGGCGTGCCCGCGTCAGCGACCTGGCCCGCTGGATGAATGTCGCGTCCCCGCGTGCCTCCTCGATCCGCGCAGAACACGAGGCGCACGAGGGCGCGTGCAGCGAAGCCTCGGGAGCGACCGTCTCGCCCACGACGATCCGCTCGACCTCTTCGATGCTCAGGCACCGTGCTTCGATGGCGGGCACGTCAGGAGTCCTCCTCGAACGCCGCGGTCAATTCTTCCATCAGCGTGCGCAACCGCTTGGTCACCCGGCTCCTTGCAACATACACCTGGTCGACGCTCATCTGGCACTGCGCTGCGGCCTCGCCGGCCGGCACGCCGCGAAGTCCCACAAGTTCAAACGCCCGCAACGTCCGGTCATCAAGCGCCGACTCATCGCGGATCGCCGCGAGCGCCCGCGCGAGGATCTCGCGGTCGCGCTCATCGTCCCAGATCGACCGTAACTGCTGCTCATCGGCCACCTCCGCGATCACGGTGGCGCCAGGAAGGCCCGCGCGTTTGCCCGAGCGGATCATCTTCAGCGTGGTGTGGTGGGCGATGCCCAGGATCCATGAACTCAGCCGGCCCTTCGTCCGGTCGTAGCGCCCGTCGTGATAGGCCTTCACAAACTCGGAGAGCGACTGCTGTGAGACCTCTTCCGAATCGGACTCGCTCAAGCCGAACTGTCGCGCCAGTCCGCGGATGACGGGGCGGTATCGGGCATCGATCTGCGTCCACGCCGGCTCGTTCCGGTGGTCGCGGAGCGCATCGAGTAACCGCGTCGTAGTCCGGTTCGCGAGGATGGTGTCCGCTGGTGGCAAGGGAAAACCTCCCACTCAGCATAATCTCAATTTCATCCTCGGACGATGCCGAGCGGCCCTTCGGGACCAACCATTGCACTCCGGCTTGAAAACTCAGTTGTGAACGACCAGCGTTTGGGTGTTATTAGGGTCCGAAGCGCGATTAGGCCTTGGGCTTGAACATCCGAAACAGCCGCGTCAGCGGGTCATAAAACTCGTCCACCACCCGTTCCTTGAGCGGGATGATCGAGTTGTCCGTGATGGTGATGTGCTCGGGGCACACCTTGGTGCAGCACTTGGTGATGTTGCAGTACCCGATCCCATGCTTGTTCTTCAGGTCGTCAAGCCGGTTCTCGGTGTCGAGCGGGTGCATCTCCAGCGCGGCAGCGTACACCAGAAGCCTCGGCCCGACAAACTCCTCGTGCAGGTGATGGTCACGCAGCACGTGGCACACGTCCTGGCACAGGAAGCACTCGATGCACTTGCGGAACTCCT
>CAYMWG010000180.1:0-6282 GCA_964393765.1 uncultured Phycisphaeraceae bacterium | reverse complement strand
GGAGGGGGCGAGAGCGAACTCCAGACCACCCGGCAACGGGAACGACTGGAACTGCTCGACCCCGGCCTGGGCGGCGAGCCCTGGGCCGGGCGCATCCGCGCGGCGAGCGGCGGCAAGGCCAAGTAGACTCCTGTCATGCCGCGCCCGAGCGCTCCACCATTGGCCGATGATCATCGGGTGCGCCGCATCATCGGCTGCATGACGGGCACGAGCCTCGACGGCGTCGACTGCGCCCTGGTCGAGGTTTCAGGTACCGGCCTCGACATGAAGCCGCGATTCGTGCGCGGCGTCTCGGGCAGTCTCGGCGAACTCGCCCCGCGCCTCCGCTCCCTCGCCGAGCAGCAGCCCATGAGCGCTGGCGACATCGCCCGCCTCTCGCGCGACTTCGCGCTCATGCACGCCCGCGCGATCAAGGGCCTACTCGGGGAAAGCGAAACCTGCGATCTCATCAGTGTTCATGGCCAGACCGTGTTCCATGCCCCGCCCGCCTCGTGGCAACTCTTCAACCCCGCCGTCCTTGCTCACGAAACGGGCATCGATGTCGTGTGTGATCTTCGCGCGGCCGATTTGGCCGCGGGTGGCCAAGGCGCACCGATCACGCCGCTGGCGGACTGGGTCTGGCTCCGCAGCCCGACCGAGCGGCGCGTGATCCTGAACCTCGGCGGCTTTGCGAACGCGACGATCCTCCCGCGGGACGAGGGCCCGGGGTCCATCGCCCTGATCCGCGGCATGGATATCTGTGCGTGCAACCACATTCTCGACGGTGTGGCCCGGGCGGTGCTGGGGAAGCCCTACGACGAGGACGGCAAGGCGGCCGCGGCGGGGACGGTGAACGCCGAGGCGTGCGATGACCTGCTGGCCAGTCTCTCGCAACAAGCTTCCGGCGGTCGCTCGCTCGGAACAGGAGACGAGGTTCTGGGCGCGGGCGGATGGATCGATCGTCATCGCGGACGCATAGTCGCGAATGATCTTGCGGCGAGCGCGTGCGCAGCAGTGGGAGGGGCCATCGGTCGCGCCCTCACAACGCTCCCGGCGTCACCGGGCGTGGCAATCGGCCGCGTGTTGCTCGCGGGGGGTGGAGTCGGAAACAGTTCTCTCACTCGGCGCATCGCGCAGGCATTGGCAGAGGGCAACGCTGCACCGGGAGTTGAGAACTCAGATTCCTATGGCCTGCCCGGATCGTTCCGTGAAGCCGCGGAGATGGCGGTGCTCGGCGCGCTGTGCCAGGACCGGGTGCCGATCACGCTGCCGGCAGTGACGAAAGTCCGCGCCCCAGCACCGATCGCGGGAGTATGGGCGTTTGCAGACTGACGCTCGTGGCTCGTTGCGAAAGGATTGATTGATGGAACGCATTGTCGTCGCGAAGGCTCTCCCCGGCTACCGCCTCTGGCTCCGCTTCACCGACGGTGTTGAAGGCGAGGTGGATGTCGCTTCGCTCGTCGGCCGTGGGGTCTTCAAAGCGTGGAGCGACCCGGACGAGTTTGCAAAGGTTGCCGTGGATGCGAGGGCGCGAACGGTCTGCTGGCCGCGGGGCCTTGATCTTGATCCTGACGTGCTGTACGCGAGTGTCACTGGACGCGCTGCGCCGGGGATCGACGCGGCCGCATAGATTCTTGGTGGCACGGCACTCCGTGCCGTGCCCGGCTCGGAGAGCCGGGCCACCAAAGCGCCGCGCACGGGAGTTAACCGCTCGAGTTTGCGGATCGCGCTCGCTCGCTCTAGAGAGCCTCACGCGAACGGGCAGCCGCCCGACGGCTTGGCTTCCGGCGCGCCCGGCGCATTTCCGCCCGGCGCAGGATCGCCGCTCGCCGCACCACCATATCCGCCGCCGAGCCTGTTCCGCACCGTCCACAGGTCCGGCCAGTACGGGCGCGACAACGTGGAGGCCAGATACTTTGCGCCCGTGGACCCGCCTGTCCCGCCCATCGTGCCGATCATCCGCTCCACCATCTTCACGTGGTGGAACCGCCAAATCGCAAACTTCTCATCGAACTCCAGCAGATGCTCGGCCACCCGCATCTGCGCGTAATACCGCTCGCCCGCGTTCTTCTGCCCCGCCTCCGAGCCCGCGTGCTGTGCGCGATAGAGCACCTCCAGCGAGTCCACCAGCCGCTCATCGGGCTCGTGCGGGTGCGAGGTGTCGCGGGTCAGCACCTCCCGCGGCACCTTGAAGATGTCGTTGTCCTCGCGCGAGAGATGCCGCAGGAAGTGGTCGTAGGGCGTGGGCCGGTCGAGGTACGCGAGCATCTCGCCGCGAGCCGCCTCATCCTCGCCGACAAGTGCGAGCATCTTCGCGTTCTTGTTCCCGCACAGGAACTCGATCTGCCGGAACTGCACGCTCTGGAACCCGCTCGCCGGCCTGAGCGAATCGCGGAAGCGCGCAAACTCCACGCTGAACATCGTCTCGAGCATCGGGATCTGCTCGATGAGCAGGTGCTGCACCTTGTGCACGCGGTCAAAGAGTTGCGCGGCGCGCAGCGGCCGGTCGGCGTCCAGGTGCCCGCAGATCGCCGTGAGTTCATGCAGCAACTGCTTGAACCACAACTCGTACACCTGGTGGCTGATGATGAACAGCAACTCGTCGTGGTGGTCCGTCCGCGGCCGCTGAAGCCCCAGTAACTCCGGCACCCGCAGATAACTGGTGTACGTCTGCTTCTCGCTGTGATAAATGGGGTTCTCGGCGGCCATGTTGCGATGATAGGGGCTTGCGCTGCAACCTCACCCTAGGGGAGGTAGTCGCCGCGGCGACTGGAGGGGGCTCCTGCCTCTCCTACTCACCCCTCCGATCTTTCTCTCGCCTTCCGACGGTCACTCTTCCCCTTCCTTATCCTCCATCCATGGACCTCTCCCTTCTCGGCAAGCGTGCGCTCGTCTGCGGCTCCACCCAGGGCATCGGGCGCGCTGCGGCGATCGAACTCGCCGCGCTCGGCGCATCCGTGACGCTCGTCGCCCGCAACCCTGAACGCCTCGAAGCCGTCTGCAATGAACTGCCAGTGCCGCGCGATGTTGCCGCCAAGGGTCAGCCCCAGCATCACCGCTGGTTCGCGGCGGACTTCGCCGACCCAGATGCGGTGGCGCAGGCCCTGCGCGCCAACCTCGCAAAGCACTCTTCCGAGGCGCCCTGCACCATCCTCATCAACAACACCGGCGGCCCGCCCGGCGGCGCTATCGCCGAGGCACAGCCCGACGCCTTCATCGCGGCATTCCGCTCGCACATCGTCTGCAATCAGATTCTTGTTCAGGCCCTGCTGCCGGGCATGAAGAGCGCGGCGTACGGACGCATCATCAACATCATCTCCACGAGCGTGAAGGCCCCGATCCCCGGCCTGGGCGTGAGCAACACCATCCGTGCGGCCGTCGCCAACTGGGCCAAGACGCTCGCCACCGAACTCGCGCCCTTCGGCATCACGGTGAACAACGTGCTGCCCGGCTTCACCGATACCGAGCGCCTGAAGCAACTCTTCACCGCGCGTGCAACCAAGGAAGGCAAGACTCTGGAGCAGGTGACGCACGACATGATCGCGACGATTCCCGCGGGCCGGCTGGGACGCGCCGAAGAAGTCGCCGCTGCCATCGCGTTCCTTGCTACTCCTGCCGCGGCGTACATCAACGGCATCAACATGCCGGTAGACGGGGGAAGAACGCAGTCGCTGTGACCGTGGCACGGGCTTGCAGCCCGTGTGGGTAGCCCGACCGTCAGGCGTGAGTTCCCCGCGTCTCTTCAGGCCGTAGGCCTGCACGAAAGTAGCCGGGGGTGGAGCGAGGAGTCATCGACGAGCGACACCCCCGGAATCGAACCTCTTTGTGGTGCAGCCTGTAGGGCTGCTCGAGTTCGATACTCCGCGTTCAGATATGGTCTGGCGAGGTCTTGGACCAGCCCTTCAGGCTGGAAGAGGAATCGCACGATCGCTCTCCGGGGGTGGCGTCGCAAAGCCTCCTTCACCCCCGGCTATTGACGTGCAGGCCTTCGGCCTGGATGCAGCGATTGCAGAGCGTTGTGCGCGGTACACTCCGGCCATGTCCACCCTCCCCAGACTCACCGCTCTCGCCCTCCTCTCCGCCGCGGCGTTCCTCCCCGCCTGCGGATCATCGACCTCGGTCGGCATGGTCATCCCACCGGGCACGATCGCCACCGGAACACTCACCGGCCGACTGCCCATTGTGGAGTTGCGCAACGAGGGACCGGAGTGGGTCGAGGCGTCGCTGAAGACGATCGACGGCGAGGGGTTCGACGGCCGCCTCGGCCCGGGCGCATCGGCGACGCACAAACTCCCCGGCCCGCTGCGAGTTCGCTTCGAGAACAAGGGCGAGCTTCCGGCCGCGATCTTTGTTGAGGCCCAGGGCGCCGACGGCCTCTCGCTCTCCGCGCCCGAGAAGAAGTGAACCCGCCTTCGGGTTGATCCTCGTTCATCCGCATAGATCTGCGGCCCGTTGCGCCTCCGCATCCGACCCGATCCGATTCAATCCGTGGCTTGCCGTGCTCCGTGACTCCGCCCCCGCGCGAGCACTTCTAGTCTTGAACCTCCCCTCTGATGCCTTCCGCTCCCGCTGCTCACTCTTTGTTCCCTCCGGCTCCTCCCCGTCCCCCGCGTAAACTGCCCGCATGGAGTCCCTTTCCAACTTCATCGCTGGCCGCGCTGTCCCGCCCCGCGCGGGCAAGTACCTCGACAACTTCGAGCCCGCCACCGGTCGCGTCTACTCGCGAGTGCCCGACTCGGGCGAGGCAGACATCAACGACGCGGTCGCCGCGGCGCGAGCCGCCTTCCCCGCGTGGGCCGCGACCCCCGCCGATGCCCGCTCGCGGATTCTCCACCGCCTCGCCGATCTCATCGAGCAGAACCTCGAGCGCCTCGCGCGGGCCGAGAGCATCGACACCGGCAAGCCCATCACGCTCGCGCGAGCGGTCGACATCCCCCGGTGCGCCACGAACTTTCGTTTTTTCGCGGCCGCCTCCACCCAATCCACCAGCGAGTTTCATGACGGGGACGGTACGACATTCAGTTACACGCTCCGCAGGCCGCGCGGCGTCGCGGGTCTGATCTCCCCGTGGAACCTGCCGCTATACCTGCTGACGTGGAAGATCGCCCCGGCCATCGCCAGCGGCAACACCTGCGTGTGCAAGCCCAGCGAGGTCACACCCATGACCGCGTTCCTGCTGGGCGACCTGCTCAACGAGGCGGGCGTTCCCGCGGGCGTGGTGAACATCGTCCACGGCTCGGGCACGGGCGCTGGCGCGCCGCTGGTCACGCACCCGGATGTTCCCGCGATCTCGTTCACCGGCTCGACGGGCGTGGGCAAGTGGATCGCCCAGCACGCCGGACCGATGCTCAAGCGTCTGTCGCTCGAACTCGGCGGCAAGAACCCGTTCATCATCTTCGATGATGCAGAGTTGGAAGGGGAGTGTGGGGGGGAGGGGGCCATCGCGACGGCCGCGCGGGCCGCGTTCACCAACCAGGGTCAGGTCTGCCTGTGCGGCTCGCGGCTGCTGGTCCACCGCTCGGTCTTCGAGCGCGTCCTCACGGGCGTGGCCGAACGCGCCCGCGCGCTGAAGATCGGCGACCCGCTCGACGAAGCGACGCAGTTTGGCGCGCTGACCTCCGGCGCGCACCGCGACAAGGTGGCCTCGTATGTGCAACTCGCGCGCGAAGTGGGGGGGGGTGGCACGATCCACTGCGGCGGCGCGCCAGTCGAGCAAGCCAAACTCCCCGACCGTTGCAAGCAGGGTCTGTTCTTCCAGCCCACCGTCATCTCCGGGCTTGACCCCGCCTGCCGCGTGGAGCAGGAGGAGATCTTCGGGCCGGTCGTCACGCTCCAAGCCTTCGACACCGATGAGCAGGCGATCGCGCTTGCCAACTCCACGCCCTACGGACTCGCCGCGACCGTGTGGACGCGCGACGCCTCGCGCCTGCACCGCACCGCCGCGGCCATCAACTCCGGTGTTGTCTGGGCCAACTGCTGGATGGTCCGCGACCTGCGGACACCCTTCGGCGGCACGAAGCAATCCGGCCTCGGACGCGAGGGCGGGTTGGAGGCGATGCGGTTCTTCACCGAGCCCAAGGCCGTGACGGTGCGGCTGTGAGAGTGCGCATCCGCATAAAACGTATGTGTCCCAAAGGACCTATCTCACCATGACCCCCGGCACCCGCACCACCCAAGCCCCCGAGCCCGTCGGCGCGTACGCGTACACACGGCGCATCGGCAACCTGCTCTTCCTCGCGGGGATCGGCCCGCGCCGGCGCGGCAGCCAGGACATCCCCGGCGTCACGCTCGACAGCGCGGGCA
>CAYMWG010000179.1:0-6286 GCA_964393765.1 uncultured Phycisphaeraceae bacterium | reverse complement strand
GGGGGGGGAGGGGGCGAGCAGACCAGCACGCACTTCGATGCCAAGGGTGTCACGGTCCAGGCCGGCGGCGTGCCGTTCTTCTGGTACCCACGGTTCCGCGGCACGCTCGACAACTTCCCGCTCCGCGACCTGCGCATCGAGTCCTCTTCCGGCTCTGGCGGCGCAATCAAGACCGCGTTTGACTTCTTCGGCGTGACGGGTACGACACCGCCCGATGGGGTGGAACTCAACCTGCTCTTTGATCTGTACTTTGACCGCGGCCCGGCCATCGGCGCAGAGGGCGATTGGGAGGATGAGGATGCCCGCGGCCGCTTCCTCGCGTACATGCTCCCGAGCGACAATGGGCGCGACTCGCTCTCCAGCGGCGCAAAGATCGGGCAGGACCACGCGTTCCGCGGCATCGTCCTAGCCGAGCACCTGCACGAGTTTGACGACTTCTGGTCGATCCAACTCGAGGGCGGGACTATCTCCGATGAAACGATGGTCGATGCGTTCTTCCGCGAGTACGGCGTGAGCGGGCGCGAGTTCACCAATGCCGCGTTCCTGCGCCGGCGCGAGGACAACACGACCCTCTCCTTGCTGGCCAAGGGCGAGCACATCGACTTCACGCCCAACCAGTACCTGCTTCAGAGCCTGGGCTACAACACCGACAAACTCCCCGAGGCCAGGTACACGCGCCTTGCCGATGACATCTTCGCGGGCAACTCGCCTGGGTGGCTGACGTACTCATCAGATTTCCGCGCCTCGCGGATGCAACTGAACTTCACGGAGCCGACCGCCGCGGAACTCGGGTTCGACACACTGGCCCGCTCGCAGGCCGCGTTCGGTCTTGCGCCCGGCGAGTCGATCGGCGACCGGCTGCGGGCGCGGGGGCTGCACGAGTCGGACGTCATGCGTGCCGACACACGTCACGAGTTCGTTGGCACGTTCGATCTTGCGCCCTTCAAGGTCAACCCGTTTGTCGTCGGTCGGTTCACGGGGTACGACGAGACGTTCGAGGAATACTCCGGCGATGCCGAGCAGGACTCGTTCAGGACGTGGTACTCGACAGGCCTGCGCGTATCGACCGAGATCACACGCGTGAATGATTCGGTCGAATCGGACCTGTTCGACCTTCACCGCACCCGTCACATCATCGAGCCCAACGCGACGGTGTGGTACGCGGGCGCGAACCTGTCGCAGAACGACATCCCGATCTACGACGACGAGGTGGAGTCGCTGGCGACGGGCGCGGCGATCAGGGCCGGCCTCACGCAGACTTGGCAGACGCAGCGGGGCGGTCCCGGCCGCTGGCGGAGCGTGGACTTCCTGACGCTGCGGACGGACTACGTCTCCAGCACCGCGGATGCGGATCGCGAGTCGCCCATCGGGCGGTTCTTTGACTACCGGCCCGAGTATTCGCTGCTGGGCGAGTTCGGCGTGGTGGAATCGACGTGGCAGGTCACCGACGCGGTGGCGCTGTCGGCCGGCACCATCTACGACTTTGACGACAGCCAGCCGGCGCGGACGACTGCCGGCGGTCTTGTGCAGCATTCACCGGAGTTCGCATCCTTCGCCGAGGTGCGGTACATCAACGCGCTGAACACCACGTATCTCGATTTCGGAGTTTCGTACAGTCTGACCCGGCGATACGCGATCAGCGCGAACGCCACCTACGACACCGATGAGGGCGAGTTTCAGCGCATCGCGACCACGATCCGGCGGCGCGGGGCGGAAGCGACGTTCGGCGTCTCGCTCGGTTACGACAACATCGCCGACGAGAGCAGCATCGGCGTGGTCTTTGAACCCCAGGGCGTCCGGCAGGACCAACTCGACCGACTCCGCGGCCTGGGGCGGTAGCCCCCCCAAAGCGCGTGCTCACTGCTAAGGCCGCATCGCGGCCTCGATGTCTTCGATGCTCTTGGGGATCGCCGCGGTGAGGTTGGTGTTGCCGGAACGGGTGATCAGGATGTCGTCCTCGATGCGGATGCCGGTGCGGCGCTCCGGCAGATAGACACCCGGCTCGATGGTGATGACCATGCCGGGCCTGAGGGGGCCATCGGGGGTGACATCGTGGACTTCGAGTCCGAGTTGGTGCCCGATGCCGTGGATATAGGCGTCGCCCAGGCCCGCCTTGTCGATGACGGCCCGGGCGGCGCGATCGACCTCCCACATGTGCGCACCGGGCTTGGCCGCGCGGATCGCCGCGAGTTGGGATTTGAGCACGACGGTGTAGAGTTCGCGCTGCTCCTTGTTGAACTTGCCGCTGACAGGGAGCGTGCGGGTGACATCGCAGGCGTAGCCGCAGAACTGCGCGCCGGAGTCGATGACGAGCAGTTCGCCGGCTTGGCACTCGGCGTTGTTGTCGTGGTAGTGCAGGACTGTGGCGTTGAGGCCGGAGCCGACGATCGAGCCGTAGGCGACACCCTCAGCGCCCGCGTCGATGTAGGCGCGTTCCATCGCGTGCTGGACCTCGCGCTCGCCCACGCTCGGGCGCAGCACTTCGAAGGCCTGGCGGTAGCCCATCGCCGTGGCGGCGGCGGCTCGCTTCATGAGTTCGATCTCGGATGCGCTCTTGATGGCGCGGAGTTCGGCGAGGAGCATGGTGCGGTCCTCGATGGCGAGCCCGGGGACTTTCTCCTGGAGTTTGCGGAAGAGGGCGAGGTCGGGGCTTGGCGAGGCGGCGGTGTACGGGGAGAAGGGGTGCAGGCAGGCGAGGCGCTTGGCGCGCCGGGCGGCCGTGCCGAGCATGCGGGCGAGGTGGGTCACGCGCATGACGGTGGCGAAACCGGTGCGCGTGCGGAGTGGCTCGCCGATCATCTCGCGATAGCCGTCCCAGCGGTCCATCTCAGGGTCCACGGGCTTGAGGAGCAGCATGATGCGGCGCTTGGGGTCATCGGCGGCAGGGTCAAAGACGACGGCCGCGCCGGCCTCGGTGTCGAGGCCGGTGAGGTAGGTGAAACTCGGTTCGCTCTTCAGTACGCCAATCGCGGGGGGCGGACCATCGCCGGCGAAGACGATGCCGACCGCGCCGGAAAGCGACTTGAGGACGCGCTGGCGGCGCTCGGCGTATTCGGCGGTGGTGATGAGCGGCTTGCTGGGCTTGGTGGGCATGGGGAAAGCGTAGTGGGATTAGTCACCAACCGCAGCGCGAAGCCGCTTGGCCGACTCCTCCGCACCCGCGGTCTTCTTGCCGAATCCGGGCATGGCCCCGAGTTTCTCAGCCTCGGCAAGGGCTTCGGGGAAGTTGCTGATGAGCATGGTCTTGGGGCCGCTCTTTGCGAACGCTTGCACGACCGAGAATCCTTTGCCATCGGCAAAGTTGCCATCGAGTTCGCGGTTGACAACGAGGAGGGCGGCACCCATGGCGTGCTGCTTCAGTTCGGCATCGCTGTTGGCACGCACGACCACAGCGTCGGGCACCTCACGCTCGATCACGCCCTTGAGCATGAAGGAATCGGGAACGCAGTGGCCGACAAGAACAACTCGTTTGGCTGCGGTGCTCAAGCGATACTCCTTGCAGAAATTGTGACGCTCTTTGCGGTCAGTTCCGCGTTGATTGCGCTGAGCGTGAAGTGTCTCGGCTCGGTCGAGTCGTCGCGGATGGCCCGGACTACGGGGGCGATGGCGCGGGCGTTGAGCCCGTCGCGCCGGACATCGGCCGCGAGTTCACGCGAGGCGATGCGGATGAGTTCGCCCAGCAGCACCGCGGGCTGCCTGCGAAGGGCCGAGCGGGGCCAGATTGCCGGTCCCCGGGTGCATCGCCCTTGCCTCCAGAGTGTTTCCGCGCGCATGCGCATCATGGCCGCGGCGAAATGCAGGAGTCGTGCGGATTCGACTGCTCGCTGCGCGACGGTCGGGCGGAGGGCTTTGAGGAGGGGAACGATCTGGAGGCGGACGGCAGCGCGGAGTCGGGTCTGGTCGGCGTTGGTTGCATCGGCCTGCCAGGCCCACCCGGCGAGTTGGCAGATGCGTTCGGTATCCGCGCGCTCGACGCCGGCTTCGATCATTGGGCGGATGAGGCAGACATCATCACTTGGGGCCGGAATAGACAGGTACTCGAGCGGGCGGCTGATGGCGATGCCGCCGAGACCGCGGGGTCCGGCGCCGCGCATGAGGGCCATCAGAATGGTTTCGAGTTGATCGTCCGCGTGGTGGGCGGTCGCGATGAAGCGGAGTTTTTCGCGCTTGGCGAGCCGGAGCAGCGCGGCATAGCGGGCGGTGCGGGCAGCCGCTTCGAGATTCCCGCCCGAATCGCGGACCCGGACTTCGGCTTGGACGAACTTCGCTCCCACGCGCAGAGCGAGTGCCTGCACGGCGTTGAGGTCGGCGAGAACCTGATCGCGGGGCCGAAGATCGTGGAGCACATGGGCGACCACGATCGGCGCGGCTCGATTGCTCGGAGCGAGCGCCAGGACAAGGGCGCTTGAATCGGCCCCGCCCGAGCACGCGATGAGCGTCCCTGCCCCGGGTCCGGCCCGGCGGGAGCCCCGGGGGGAGGTCAGTTGTCGCCAGCCTTGGATGATGCATCTCGCGCTGGCATCGCGGCGGAGCGCCCCCGGGTTGGCGCCATCGAGGCGGGACATGGCGAAAAAGGTGGCTGACATGGTGGCTGCCGGTTTCATCCGCATCGACGATCTGTGCCGATAGACTCTCCGCCCCCCCTTTCCCGCCGCCGCCGACCAGACGCCGGTCGCTTGAACCACTTTGCCATGCTACCCATGCCGCTTGCTACGGTTCCATCCAGTGAAGTCCCCGCCCTCGGTGCGCTCATGGCTGGCGGCTGGTCGTCAATCGCGATGATTGTGATGGGCCTGGGGCTGGTTGCAATGGTATTGCTGCACTTCCGCAATGCCCGGCGCAGCAGGACAACTCGCCAGCCCTCGGGCGCGCCGGTGCCCGGGCCGACCGCAGATGCGCACTTGGCCGGAGAGATCGCGGGACTGAGCAGGCGACTCGCGGATGAACTCGATTCTCGGGCAGATCGCCTTGAGAAACTGATGGCGGATGCAGATGTGCGGCTTGCGAGGCTGGAACGGCTCACCGGCACGGTGGTTCACGCGGCGCCGGAATCCGCGCACGGTTTGGCCGAGGTCAAGCACTACGGGACCAGCGGGCCAGGTGACCGGACCGTGCGATCCGCGGCGGCCGTGATCGCGGAGATCGACCCGATCGCGCTGGAGGTGTACCAGTTGGCAGACGGGGGCGTGCTGCCGGTGCAGATCGCTCAGAGGCTGGGTCAGCACACGGGGAAGATCGAGTTGATCCTCGCGCTGCGGCGGGGGTGACGGGAGAGATCAGAAAGCAGAAAGCGCACAGCAGTGATCAGACAGCAGGTGTCGCTTGATGTGTATTGATCGCATCGATCGTCAGAATCTCGAAGACGATGTGGGCGGCGAGAAGAGCGGTGATGCCCGCCGGGTCGCGGTCGGGGAGGACTTCGACGACATCGGCACCGGCCAGCGCCACGCCGCGGCAGGCACGGATGAGCGAGAGCGCCTCCGCGGATGTGAATCCACCGATGCTGGGCGTGCCGGTGCCCGGCGCGAAGGCGGGGTCCACAACGTCGATGTCGAACGTGAGGTATGTTGGGTCGGCGCCGAGGCGTCTGGCGAACGCTTCGACGGGCGCGAGGCCGGAACGCTGGATGTCGGCGTAGGTGAGGATGGTCACGCCGTGGTCGCGAGCGAACTGAAGGTCGTCCGCAGTGTTCAGCGGTCCCTTGATACCAACCGAGAGCATCTGCTTGGGATCGATGAGCCCGTCCTCGATCGCGCGGCGGAAGGGGGAGGCGTGCCCCCACTTCTCTCCCCAGACTGCATCGACGGTGTCGAGATGGCTGTCAAAGTGCAGGAGGGCGAGACCGCCTTTGGGCTTGTCGTGGCGCTCCCATGTTGCGCGGATGTTCGCGTAGGCGATCGAGTGGTCGCCGCCGAGGGCGAGCAGTTTGGCGGGCTTTGGTGAGGCGCCACCCGCGAGGCCAAAAGCGAAGTCGTGCTGGCGTTGGACCGAGTGCTCGCAGGAGTAAGGGTCAACGGGGGCATCACCTGCATCCGCGATGCTGAGGGATGCGCAGACATCGATCCCGTTGTCGTGTGCCAGCGAGAACCGCTTGAGGTACTGTGACTCGGCGCGGATAGCGCGTGGGCCGAACCTTGCGCCCGGTCGGTAGGTCACACCGCCGTCGAAAGGCACGCCATAGATCGCCCAATCTACCGGGCGATTCTCCGTCGCGACATCCTCCAAACGCGGGTAACGTCCGAAGGTGACCAGTCCGGCAAACCGTGGTGCCCCCCCCCCCCGGGGG
>CAYMWG010000178.1:0-6293 GCA_964393765.1 uncultured Phycisphaeraceae bacterium | reverse complement strand
CCCGCGACAGCGCCTCAAGAGGCTGCCAACTCTCCATCCGCGTCCCGGGACGCGGGCGCGAAATCCTTGCGGAACTGCTGGCCGCGGGCGTCGTCTGCGATTTCCGCGAGCCCGATGTCGTGCGGGCGGCCCCCGTCCCCCTGTATAACACTTTCCACGACGCGTGGCGCTTCGCGGCGATCCTGCGTGCCCTCACACCTTCCGGGCGCGCCTGAAGAAAGGTCTTTCGATCGTGGCAAAGCACGCGCTCATCATCGGCGCCGGTCTCGTCGGGTCGCTCGCGGCGGTGTATCTCGCCCGGCACGGGTGGCGTGTGACCATCTACGAGCGACGGCCCGACCCGCGCGCCAAGGGGTACCTCGGCGGTCGCTCCATCAACCTCGCGCTCTCGGCCCGCGGCCTGTGGGGCCTGGCGGGCGTCGATCTTGATCGCGCGGTTCTCGAACAGGACGCCATCCCCATGCCCGGGCGCATGATCCATCCGGCTGATGGCTCTGGTACCGTGTTCCTCCCCTACTCCCGCAACCCCGCCGACGCCATCAACAGCGTGTCGCGCTCCGGGCTGAACCTGACGCTCATTCACGCCGCGGCCGCTGCGCCGGGCGTTGAACTCATCTTCGACCGGCGCTGCCTTGATGTGGACCTCGACCGCTGCCGCGCGAGTTTCGTTGACGATTCGCGGCCATCCATGCCGCCGACGAACATCGAGGCGGACCTGATCTTCGGCGGAGATGGCGCATTCTCCGCCGTTCGCGCGGCGATGCAGCGGACCGATCGCTTCGAGTACAGCCAGTCGTATCTGGAGCAGGGATACAAGGAACTGCATATCCCGAGCGCGAAGGAACTGGGCATCGCCGGGTGGCCCGGCTCTGGGCGGCCCGGCTCTGGGTGGCCCCGCTCTCCAGAGCGAGGCACGGAAGCCTCTTTCGCCCTCGACCCCAACGCCCTGCACATCTGGCCCCGTGGGAGTGGGGGGAATGCGGGGGACGGGGGAGCGGCGATGATGATCGCGCTGCCCAACCGCGACGGCACTTTCACCTGCACGCTCTTCTGGCCGTTCGGCGGGGCACACTCCTTTGCGCACCTCGAAGGCGACCTTGCCACGCGGCGTGCGCTCGATCCATACGCCGCGCCGACGGGTGCGGAGCAGGCCCGCGTCGCCGCGTTCTTCGAGCAGCACTACGCCGATGCCGCGCCCCTGATGCCCACGCTCGTGCGAGACTTCTTCGCCAACCCCACGGGCTCGCTCGTCACCGTCAGATGCGCGCCGTGGCACCGCATGGCCCGCGACGGCAGGCGCGCTACGGTGCTCGCCGGGGATGCCGCGCACGCGATTGTGCCGTTCTACGGCCAGGGCATGAACGCGGGCTTCGAGGATGTCCGCGTGCTGTCGGAGTGCCTGGACCGCGCGCCGGAACTGGGCGCTGCGCTCGCCGAGTATCACGCCCTGCGCAAGGCCAACGCCGATGCCATCGCGGACATGGCGGTCGAGAACTTCGTCGAGATGCGCGACAAGGTCGGCTCGCCCGCGTTCCGCTACCGCAAGCGCGTGGAGCAGACCATCCACGACGCCTTCCCGGATCGCGTCGCGCCGCAGTACAACCTCGTGAGTTTCTCGACGGTGCCGTACACGGAGGCCCGCCGGCGCGGGCGGGAACTTGACGCGGTTCTCGATCGGGTCATTGCGCGGCTCGGGCCGGACTCGCCGGTGCGGCTAGGGGATGCGGCCTGGAAGCAAGAAGTGGTGGCGGTTGCGGGCGAACTGCTCGGATAGGTCGCTCGCGAAACCAGCAAACCAGCAAACCAGCAAAGCAGCAAAGCAGCAAACCAGCAAAGCAGCAAAGCACCCAATCGGCCCGCCGCATTTGGGCCAACCCCTCTGTCAGTGCGTACCTCGTCGCCCTGTACCCATGGCATTCATTCCCTTACCGAATTTGCTGTTTTGTTGCTCTGTTGTTCTCGGCGACAGCCCGACCGAGGAACCCTGTGGCCCTGCGTGTGGTACATTCCTGTGCCGGCGTTCCGGCCACCTATGCGCTTTCCCCGCCTCTTCGCCTTCTACCGCTCGTACCCCGAGTTCGACGGGTACTCCGATGAGGAGTGCCGCAAACTCGTGCTGCAGGCGCGGCTTCGCCGCGGCGATGCCGCGTGGGTCATCCCCCTGCTCGCCGCGATGGCGATGATGGGCGCGTGGACGGTCTTCGGCGGCGGCCTGCTGGTGCTGGCGGCGAGCATGTCGGGCCGGCCGCTCCCGCCGCTGGCGTCGTTCCTCGTGCCGATCCTGCTCTTCGAGGTTCCGGGCTTCATCGTCGCGTATGTGTGGATCAGGCGGCTGATGCTGGTGCGGTCGATCCGGCGCTTGATCCACCGCGCCGTCTGCCCGTTCTGCGAGTTCTCGCTTGTCGGACTGCCGGTGAAAGTGGCCGCGGTCATCTGCCCGGAGTGCGGGCAGAAGGTGCGGCTGTACACGCACGGCATCCGACCCGAGGACCTGGAGGTGAATGGGCCGGACGCGTTCAAGGTCCCGCCGCCGGTCAGTGCGTACCGCGGCGAGAAGCCCCGCGCCTCTTCGGGCGCGCGATCGGGCGGGGCGCGCTGATGCGGCTCCCTCTCTCCAAGGTCTACCGCGCGTTCCCCGTGTTCGACAAGTTCGCCGATGACGAGTGCGAGCGCTACGTCCGCTACGCCTACCGCCAGGCACGCTTCCGGATCGGCTGCATCCCGCTCGCGGCGTTCGTCGTCGCATTCGTGCTCTGGATCACGATCGGTGGCCTGGCGGTCACCATGCTCGATCGCGCGGGCATCAAGCCGGACGAACCGACGTTCGTGTTCCTGCTCATGCTCGTCGGCATGGTCGGCGTGCCCGCGATCATCGCTCTCATCGTCCGCGACAAGGTTCTGCTGCGCGTCCTGCACGACCGCATCATGACCGCGCGCTGCCCGGCCTGCCAGTTCAGCCTGCTGGGCCTGCCCGTTCACGACGGCGTGACGCGGTGCCCCGAGTGCGGGACGGATATCACCCTCGCGCACCACAATCTGAAGCCCGAGGACCTGCTGATCCGCCGGGTCGTCGATTCCGAAAAGAGATTGAACTCAGAGAGAGCAGAGTAAGAAGAGAAGAAGCAGAGAAAGGTGGGGACACGGATGGTAGAGAATGAGGACGGATAGAAACGATGAGGAGAGTTCGGTCTGGGCTGTCTCCGTGCAATCTGTGAGTTGCCAAGCGTGGATTTCGTCCTCCTTCTCCACCTCCGTTCTTCTCTGCTCTCTCTGCTCCTCTGAGTTCCTTCCGACGTTCCTCTTGCCCTACGCCTTCTTCATCACATCAAACGGCCTGAACGACCCCTCCAGGATCTTCTTCGAGTCCGCCTTCAGCCAGGTCTCAAGGATCGAGGAATACACGCCGCGGAAGTCGGTGCCGAACTTCAGGTCGCCCTGGTCGAGGTCCGTGAGCGAGGGGTGCTTGCCGTGGACGCCGGCCTTGACCATCGGCCCGAAAAGGAACATCGGCGCGGCGGTGCCGTGGTCGGTCCCGCCCGAGGCGTTCTGCGCCACGCGCCGGCCAAACTCCGAGAAACTCATCGTCATCACGCGCCCGTCGTTGCCCTGCTTCTTCAGGTCGTCGTAGAACGCCCTGAGGCTCGACGACAGCGTGTCCATGAGTTGCGCGTGCCGCCCCTGCTCGCCGCCCTGGCCCGCGTGTGTGTCGAACCCGCCGAGCGTGGCGTAGTACACGCGGGTCTTGAGTCCCGCGCGGATCATGCTCGACACCATCTGCAACTGGCGAGACAGTTCGTTGTTGGGGTAGGGCGAGAGCGGGCGCTGCGCCACCGCGCGCCGGATCTGGTCGCTGGAGACCTGCGCATCCAGCGCGGTCCGCATCAGGAAGCCCGCGCTGGTCTCGGGCGCCACGCCCTCGACCACGCCGCGACGGTTGATCTGCTCGTACCCATCGCCCAGCGATTCGTGGACGTCCTTGCCCAGCCAACGGAAGAGGCTTGGGTCTTCAAAGCCGATCGCGCGCGAGAAGCGGCCCTGCATCGCCAGCGGGGCCTCGCGCCCGATGGCGATCCCGGCCATCGGCTCGGGCTCGGGCTTGCCGCCATCCCCCACGCCGCAGCACTCGGCATCGAAGTAGCGCCCAAGCCAGCCGTCACCCGTCGCGGAGGTGTCGGCGGTGTGCCAGATGTCCATCGACTTGAAGTGCGATCGGTTGGGGTTCGGGTAGCCGACGCCCTGCACGATCGCGCACAGGCCCTCATCGTGCAGCGAGCCGATGCCCTTCATGCTCGGGTGCAGGCCCAGCCCCGCGCTGCGGTCGAGTTTGATGACCTTGCCCTCTGGGATGCCGATCGACGGCCGGACGCGGTAGTAGTTCGGATCGCCGAAGGGCACAACGCTGTTCAGGCCGTCGTTGCCGCCGCCGAGTTGCACCACCACCAGCACATTGTCGGTCGGCACGCCCGGGATTTCGCTCATGTTCCACGCTGGCATGGGCAGGCCGAACGCCGAGCGGTTGATGAACGCCGGCACCGTCGCCGCGGCGGAGGTCAGCACCAGGCCGGTCGAAAGGAACTGGCGGCGTGTGAAGGCGATGGGGTCGGGCATGGGGAGCACTCCAAACGATCGTGGATCAAGGGACAGGCAAATTGCCAAATGTCCAAATCAAAGAACAAACTCCATCTCTGAACTTCCGCATCCACATTTGGCAGTTTGGTAATTTGCCATGTGGCCATTTCTGCCTCAGCAGAGTTGATACTCCGGCATCGCCGTCACGAGCAATAGCAGGCCGGTGACGGTCTCGGGCGTGACACGGTTGCCGTGTTTGGCCAGGAACTCGGTCAGCGCGGCCCGGTTGCGGCCCGTGTTGGTCCCAAGCGCAAACCGAAGCAGATAGTCGGCGACCGCCTCCGGCTCGGGCGCGCTGCCCCCCCCCCGTCCGCCCGAATCTCTCAGGTCCGCCAGCAGTTCCGACGGGTCGTAAGGCTCCTCGCCTTTGAGCGCGTCGTAGCCGACGGGCATCTTGCCGGTGAGCAGGAAGCACAGGATGTTCTGGCGTGTGAACAAGGTCGCGGTGTTGATCCACGCCCGCCCGCCGTCCCACCCCTTGACGCTCGGCGGGAAGAGCAGGCCCTGGCCCATCAGGCCCATCGCATCGACGAGCACGCTGATATCGCGCACCGGCGTGTTCAGCGAGCGGACCGCGCCCACGACCAGTTCGGCCGGCGACTTGATCATCTCGCTCATCAGCGCGGGCTCGTAGAAGTGCTCGGACAGGAACAACTGGCGCAGCACCGGCTTGATCTCGTACTTGGCCCCGACCATTGTCCCCGCGAGGCGGCGGATTACGCCCTCGGATGCGGAATCGACCTCCGGCCGTCCGGTGGGGAAGTCCGCCGCGAAGAACCGGTAGAGTTTGCGGGTGATGAAGCGGGAGCACTCGGGCTGCTTGAGGATCGCGCGGACGAACCCGTCGCCGTCGAGGGGGCCCTTCTCGCCCAGGATGGTCTTGGCGTCGGCGTCGTGGTTGTTCCGCTGGAAGACGAACTTGTCGTCCTCGAAGGTGTAGCCGGTGAGCGCGCGGGCACCCTCCTTGATGTCCTTCTCGGTGTATCCGCCCACGCCGAGGCTGAAGAGTTCCATCAGTTCGCGAGCCAGGTTCTCGTTGGGCCGGCCCTTGCGTGAGTCGTTGTTGTCGAGGTACGCGATCATCGCGGGGTCGCGGATGATCGCAAAGAGCAGGTTGCCGAAGTTCCCGCTCGCGTGCTTGCGGAACAGTTCGTTCTGCCGGAACATGTGGTAGGAGTCTTCGATCGTGCGATACGATGTCGCGAAGTGCCCGTGCCAGAAGAGCGTGAGTTTCTCCTCGAGCGGGCGGGCCGTCTCGATCATCCGCTTCACCCACCACTGCTGCACCCTGCGGACCTGCTTGCGGTCGTTCTGCTCGGCGGTCTGCCGGGTGGCGCGCAGCCGCGCGACCGCCGCCTCATCGCCCTGCCTTCGCGCCATGGCCAGTTCGCCGCGCTCCTCGGCGTTGTACGGACGCATGATGTCCGGGTCGAACAGCGTCCCCTTCACCTCTTCCGCGCCGATCTCGCCGTAGTTCAGGAGGTAATCGACCGACCGCTCCGGCCCCCACGATGCGAGCGTCTGCACCTGCTGGGGCGTGCCGCCGAATCCGGCGCGCCACAGCAGGTGCCGCGCCTGGTCGAATCCGAAGTCCTTGTCCTTGATGGGCGTGAGCGAGTTGCTGATCGCCCGGCCCCTCTTGGTGGCACCGCTCTCCAGAGCGG
>CAYMWG010000177.1:0-6326 GCA_964393765.1 uncultured Phycisphaeraceae bacterium | reverse complement strand
CGGCACCTGCGCGAGGTCCTGCCCGGCGCGCCGATGCTCTGGCTCCTGCGGGATGGACGCGATGTCCTGGTGTCGTGGTCGTTCCACTGGCTGCGCGTGAAGAATCCGCGCGTGTTCAACGCTCGCTTCAAGGACCAGATCGAGAAGTTCGCGCCCGAGTTCGCGCTTCACCCGGACCGGTTCCGCGACCCTGAGACCGGGCTCCTCGGCGATGACCGATGGGTGCGGCGCACCGCGCGCGAATGGGCGGGGTACATCCGCAATGACACCGCCCAGTTCGCCGCCCTGACCGGGGCGGGCACTCCCGTCCACCGGGTGGGGTACGAGCAACTGCACGCCTCTCCGCACGAGGGCGCTGCCGAGATGTACCGTTTCTTGGGGCTTGACCCTGCGCTCGCGCAGCCGCTGTCAACCGAGACCAAGACTCTGCCCGGCTTCAAGAGCGAGAACCTGAAGTCAGCAACGCGCAAGGGCGAGACGGGCGACTGGCGGAACTACTTCAACGAGCGGATCTCTCGCATCTTCAAGGAAGAGGCGGGGCAGGCGCTCGTCGATGCTGGCTACGAAAAAGATCTGAACTGGTAGGCTCGGCACCATTCCCCGCGCTCTCGCGGGCATGCTAGGAGAAATCGCGAGCGATGCCCGGTGAGTTGCGACAGATCGTCAAGAAGGTGGTGCGAGTTGTCGCGCCCGGCATGCTGCCCGTGCATCGGCGGATGCCCGGCGACAATGACCCGGAGCCGAAAGAACGCATCCTCGACCACACGGTCGGAGTTGATCGGGCCGAGTACGGCTCGCCCGACTTCGACTCCTGCATGACTGAAAGGGAGTTCACGGTCAAGGTCGGGGATCGAACGCACAAGGTCTTCTTTCTGGTCGGGCACCCGCGCTCGGGCACGCATTGGATGGACGCGGTGCTCAACTGCCATCCCAGGGCCATGATCCGCGGCGAGTACCGCTTCGAATCACTCCGCAACGCCTTTGACGATCTGACCGGCAACAAGTGGCACGCGGCCAGCCGCGAGCCGATGCGGTCCGAGGCCGAGAGCTGCTTCGCCGAGAGCGTGCGCCGGATCGTGGCCGCTTCGAGCGTCCGCAAGCCCGGCGCGATCTGGCTGGGTGATCGCACCCCACGGCTGCTCCGTGTTTTCCTGGCCGGGGCGCCGCACTTCCTCATCATCCGCGATCCGCGCGATGTGCTGGTGTCGTTGGCGCACCAGGAAATCCGCAACGCCGGGTACAACTACCGCACATTCCGCTTCCAAAGCGAACTCGGCTCGACTCGTGATGAGTTTCTTGCCGACCCGGACCTCTTCAAGAAGCAGCCCGAGCGCCTGCTGGCCAGCGAGCGCTGGGTGAGGCACCTCGTTCGCCGCTGGCGCAACCACATGCGGTTCGATCTGGCGATGCTCAAGGCCATCGACGCCGGCGAGGTGCAGGCCCGCGTCCGGGTCGTACGGTACGAGCGGGTCCACACGGACCCCGAGGCCCAGCGCAGCGCGATGTACCGCTTCCTGGACCTGAACCCTGGCGAGGCTGCGCCGCTCTCGGCCGACAACGGCTCCAAGCCCGGCCTGTCGAAAGAGAACCCGCACGGCGTGCTCCGCAAGGGGGCCGTCGGCGAGTGGGAGAATTACTTCACGCCCGCCGCGCGAAGATGGTTCCAGGAAGTGGGCGGGCGAACGCTCATCGAACTGGGCTATGCCAAGGACAACGACTGGTGAGCCCGATCCGCCGGACCATCAAGAAGTTGCTGGGGGAGGAGCCACACTCCCGTGCGACGGGCGTGCGGCCGTTCTTTGTCTGTGGCCACCCACGCTCGGGCACGCACTGGGTCAGTGCGCTGTTGAACCTGCACCCACGCATCTACTGCGATGGCGAGTTCCACTTCCACCTGCTCCGCAACGGCATGGACGCCTTCGAGTCACAGGCGTGGTACGTCGCCAGCCGCGAGCCCGTCCGGGCCGAGGCCGAGGCGGCGTTCCGCGATCTTGTGCTGCGCTGCCTGGCGGCGCAGGCCCGGCGGCCCGACTCGGCTGATGGCGCTGTCGGCGGCCCGCTCGGCGGCGGCAAGCGAGGAGCGATCCATGTGGGCGACCACACGCCGCGGATGCTGCGGGTCATCATCCCGCCGCCCGAGGGTCGCTACATCGTGATCTTCCGCGACGGGCGGGATGTCCTGGTGTCGTGGACGTTCCACCTGCTCAAGACGTCGCGCCCCGACATCATGCACGCGGATGTGCGCCCGATCTTCGAGCGTTCTCTGGCCGGGTTGGGCGACTCCGCCGACTCCGCCCGGGCTGCGGCGGCCGCGCTTCTCGGCGATCGCGCCTGGATCGAGCACTTTGCCGCGGCCTGGTCGGACCACACCGCACACGACCTTGCGACATTGGCGCGGCTGGAGGGTGAGGGGCGCGGGGACTCGTTGCTACGCATCGACTACGAAACGCTGCACGCCGACACGGAGCGGGAGCGGGCACGGCTTTACTCCTTCCTGGGGGCCGACCCCAGTGAGGCCGCGCCGTTGTCCAGAGAGAACAACACGGCGGCAGGCTTTGGGCGCGATGCGCCCCGTGCGTTCTTCCGCAAGGGCGAGGTCGGCGACTGGCGCAACTACCTCACGGACGAGTCGCACGGGTGGTTTCTGGATCGAGCCGGATCTAGCCTGCGCGACCTGAAGTATGACATGTCGCCGGCGCGGTGTGTTCCTTCGGCGGTCAACAGCGCGACCGTCATCGCATCGCACATCACCACGCTCAAGGAGCGAGTCTGAATGGAGATCGCCACGCGCACGCCCGACGGTCGGTCCTACCGCATGTTCTTCATCAGCGGCCATATGCGGTCGGGCACGACGTGGATGCGCCACCTTCTGAATCTGCACCCCGACATCAATACTCAGAGCGAGGGTCCGCTCCAGGTGCTCGCGCTCGGGGTGAAAAACGCCAAGAAAGCGGAGTGGCTGACGAGTTCGCGCGACGAAATGCCCGCGGTGCTGGATGAACTGTTCGTGCGCCTCGCGCGCGATTACACGCTCGCCCTCTCGCGGTACAAGCCTGAAGCGGTGTGGATCGGTGACCACTCGTCGGGGCACCTTGATCCGATTGTTCCCGCGTCCGCGCACTTCAACATCATCCGCGACGGGCGCGATGTGCTGACCTCGTGGACGTTCCACCAACTCAAGATCCGCTTCCTCATCGGCGAGCCATGGCGCACGCCCATGGCGAGGCTCATCGACGCCTTCCACAACGACCCCGAGCACTTCAAGAAAAACCCTGCGGAACTGTTCTCCTGCGAGTTGTGGGTCCGCGCTGCCGCGAATGGTTGGGCGAAGAACGTCGCCGCCGATCTGGCCACTATCGCCCGCATCGAGAGCGGGCAGTATCCCGGCATGACCGTCTGCCCCCTGCGCTATGAGCGATGCATTGCCGAGACCCGCGCCGAGCAGCGCCGGATGTACGAGTTCCTTGGCCTTGATCCGACACTCGCCGCGGAGCCCTCGGCCAAGACGCTGACCAAGGCGAGTTTCTGGCAGGAGAACCCGATGTGGTTCCACCGTGCGGGGAAAATCGGCGACTGGAAGAACTATGCCACAGACGAGTTCAAGCGGTGGTTCAAGGAGGCCGCGGGCGAGGCCCTGATCCAGACCGGGTATGAGTCGGACATGAACTGGTAAGCCCTCGCGATTCCCATCCGCCCGACTGCCACTATGACGGTCGGCCTTCCCGACCCTTCCGGGCACACGCTTTGCACCATGCCCATTCTCAAACGATCCCCGAACAGAGGAATTCCATGGCCACCAAGCAGATCATGTTCGACGACCAGGCCCTGATTGAGATGAAGAAGGGTGTGGAGCGTCTCGCGAGGGCTGTCAAAGTGACAATGGGCCCCACCGGCCGCAATGTCCTCATCCAGAAGTCCTATGGCGCGCCCGTCGTGACCAAGGACGGCGTCTCGGTCTCGCGCGAGATCACGCTCCCCAGCCCGTTCGAGAGCATGGGCGCGAAGATGGTCAACGAGGTTGCCAAGCGAACCGCCGACAAGGCCGGCGACGGCACCACCGCCGCGACCGTGCTCGCCGAGGCCATCTTTAACGAGGGTCTGCGGGTCGTCTCCAGCGGGGCGAACTCGGTGCAGGTCCAGCGGGGCATCAACAACGCCGCCGCGGCCGCCGCCGCCGCCATCGACGAGATGGCCGTCAAGTGCAAGGGCTTTGAGGACTACAAGAAGATCGCGACCGTCTCGGCCAACCACGACACGGAGATCGGCGAGCAGATCGCCGAGGCGATCGACAAGGTCGGCTCGGAGGGTGTCGTCGAGGTCGAGGAGGGCAAGTCCGCCGAGACCACGCTCGAGTACGTCGAGGGCATGCAGTTCGACAAGGGCTACATCTCCCCGTACTTCATGACCGACCCCAAGACCGCCGAGTGCGTCCTTGAGAACTGCCTGATCCTCATCCACGAGAAGAAGATCGGCAACCTCACCGACCTGCTGCCGCTGCTCAACAAGGTCGCGGTCTCAAGCCAGCCGCTTCTCATCATCGCCGAGGAAGTCGAGAACGAGGCTCTCGCCGCGCTCGTCGTCAACCGTCTGCGCGGCACGCTCCGCGTGTGCGCCGTCAAGGCCCCGGGCTTTGGCGACCGTCGCAAGGCCATGCTCGGCGACATCGCGATGCTCACCGGCGGGACGTTCTTCGCCGAGGACCTGGGGCGGTCGCTCGAGTCGATCGAACTCTCCGAACTCGGTCGCGCCAAGAAGATCGCGATCGACAAGGACAACACCACGATCATCGAGGGCGCGGGCAAGAAGAAGGACATCGAGTCCCGGGCCTCGCAGATCAAGGCCCAGCACGATAAGTCCACCAGTGATTACGATCGCGAGAAACTCATGGAGCGGCTCGCCAAACTCACGGGCGGAGTCGCGATCATTCGCGTCGGCGGCGCGACCGAGATCGAGATGAAGGAGAAGAAGGACCGCGTCGACGATGCGCTCCACGCGACCCGGGCCGCGGCCAAGGAGGGGTATGTCCCCGGCGGCGGTGTTGCGCTGCTCCGCACGCAGGACGCCATCAAGAAGGCTCAGTCCAGGGCCAAGGGCGACGAGAAGTTCGGCTTCGATATCGTGTCCAAGGCGGTCGAGGCCTGCCTCTGGCAGATCGCCCAGAACGGCGGGATCGATGGCGATCTCGTGGTTGAGAAGGTCAAGGAGGGCAAGGGCTCCTTCGGCTACAACGCCGCGACCGACTCCTACGGCGACATGGTCAAGATGGGCATCATCGATCCGGCGCTGGTGGCCAAGACCGCGCTGGTCAACGCCGCGAGCGTGGCGGGCCTGATGCTCACCACCAACTGCCTGATCGCCGAACTCAAGGACGAGACCGAGGCGGTGGCGGGGGCGGTGGCGTGATCCCTCGTAACACGGCCATCCTGCCCGTGACGCTGTAACGAAACTCCGAGCCCGCGGCACTTTCGGCAGAAGGGAAGAAGCAAGTACATGGGCAAGAAGCGCTCGTCAGTTCCAAAGCCTGGCAAACGGCTTTCCGCTCTCGCCGAGAACTTGCTCCGCGATATGGCGACCAATCCAAGCCGTATTGAGTACAACACACGCGTACTCGGAGGCATGTTCCGCGAGGACTCAGTGGACCAACTTGACGAGGCTTATCACGAACTCGCACAAGGCGGACTTGTTGATCCCGCCGGCGCTGTTGTGTCTTTCTTCGGCACGCCCAAATCTCTCTTCAAAGTCAACGAGCGTGGGCTCAAATATGTCAGCAGGGTCGCGGCGTGAAACTGATCGAGGCAGCCGGACAGGCCTACACCAAGATCAACACAGGCTCGACCCCGCCTGTCGCACGCGTCTCGCTCGCGACGGGTGAGCAGGTGTTTTTCAACGGGCTGGTGGTGCAACCACTTGGCGGAGCAACCGGCGTTTTTATCATGCATGGTGACCCTTCCGAGGTGCCAGCCCTCGTGGTCCGTGACGAGCATGTGGTGTTCGGGGAGTTCGGCGGATCAAGCCCGGTAAAGATTGGCTTCGGTCCATAAACTCTGATATGCCCACGTTCCGCGACTACTACGAAGTCCTCGGCATCGCCAAGACCGTCGATGGCGAGGAGATCAAGCGCTCCTATCGCCGCCAAGCGATGAAGTATCACCCCGACCGCAACCCCGGCGACACCGAGGCCGAAGCGAAGTTCAAGGAGTGCGCGGAGGCGTACGAGGTTCTCTCCGACCCCGACAAGCGCGCCCGCTACGACCGGCACGGGCACGAGGGCCTGCGCGGCGCCGGCGCAGCCCAGCATGATTTCTCGCGGATGGACCCCAACGACA
>CAYMWG010000176.1:0-6337 GCA_964393765.1 uncultured Phycisphaeraceae bacterium | reverse complement strand
GTGCGGGCCACGCTTGTGGCCTGTGGGACGATTGGGCTGCTGGCCTCGCTCGCGAGCGCACAGTCCGATCGCATGTCGAAGGCTGAACAGAACAAACTCGATCAGTTGAAAGTCCAGCAGGGCAGCACGAAGGCGAACCCCGACAAGTCCTTGAACAACTTGTTCCGGGTTCCCTCCGCCACGCGACCCGATGGTCTCGTGAATCCCTACACGCCGGTGCAGCACTCCGCCGGTGGCATCGTTCGCGGACCCAGCGCTGCGGTCGATGACTGCAACCTCGCTCCGACTATCGCCGAGGGCACGCACGCCTTCGACACGACCACCTTCACCAACAGCGGCGAGAACTGCGTCGGTGCGGCAGTCGACGGCTGGTGGAACTTTGTTCCGACCATGTCAGGCATCGCCACAGCCACCACCTGCGGCCTGTCCGGCAGCGACACGACGCTCAGCGCATGGGGCGACTGCTCCGGCGCGGCCCTGATCGTCTGCAACGACGACTCCTGCGGCCTGCAGAGCACGATCACCTTCCCCGTCACCGCTGGAAATTCCTACAAGGTCCGCATCGCCCGCTTCAGCAGCGGCACCGTGACCGGCTCGGTCAGCCTTTCGGTTGGCCCCCCGGCCGACTGCTACGTCTGCCCTCCCGGCGGCATCCAGGAAAACGAGTTCGATTGCGGTCTCCCCGTGGACAGCACCAACGCCGGCTGCAACGGCGCCCCGCCAACCTACACCACGCTGAGCATCGGCGGCACGGTCTGCGGCACGGTTGCCTATGACGGCTTCAACCGCGACCTCGACTGGTTCCGCTTCACGACCGTTGAAGATCTCGAAGTGACCCTCACGGTCACCGCCGAGTTCGAGTCGGTCATCGGCTTCTACGGCGAGTGCCCAGGCAGCGGCTTCATCGATCCGTTCGCTGTTCCCGGCGTCTGCACCTCCACCGGCGTCGTGACGGCCTGCCTCCCCGCGGGCACCTACACGGCCATCGTCGCCCCGCTCTTTACGAGCACCATCGCCTGCGGCGGCCCGGGGAGCCGCTACACCGCCTCGCTCACCGGCACTCCCTGCGTCGCGTTCGTTCCCCCGAACGACTTGTGCGCGAACGCGGAAGCCCTCACGCTCGGCTCGCCCGTCGCTGGTGACAACACCAACGCCCAGACCAACACCATCCTCTCCGATATCTGCGGACCCGTCGTGGGCTCCGGCGGTAGCGCGGACGTGTTCTACGTCTTCACGGCGGGCGTCCCGGAAACCTACCGCTTCGACACCTGCGGCTCGGGCATCGACACGGTCATCGCCGTCTTCGGCGGTTGCCCCGCCGAAGAGTTCTCGAACTTCATTGCCTGCAACGACGATTTCTGTGGGTTGGCCTCCTCCGTGGACGTCGCCATGGCCGCGAGCCAGACCGTCTATGTCCGCGTCGCCAGTTACACCGGCGGCCCCACGGGCGCATTCCAGGTCGTTGTGAACATCGCCCCTCCCCCCGCTACGAACGAGAACTGCCCGGGTGACCCCTTGGGCGCGGCTCCCCTCACCGTCTTTGCTGACAACACCGGTGCCGCATCGGATGTCGTTGTCGATGGCGGCTGCTCCTTCGCTGGATTCCCGACCACGAACGATCTGTTCTGGACGTTCACGGCGACCGCCGATGGCCTCCACACCTTCGATACGTGCGGCTCGGGGCTCGACACGAACATCTCGGTGTTCTCGGCTTGCCCGGCGGATCAGACCTTGAATCTCCTTGCCTGCAACGATGACTTCTGCGGTCTGCAGTCGTCCGTTACGGTCGGGTTGACCACCGGCCAGTTGGTCCATGTCCGCGTCGCGGGCTGGAACGGCTCGCAGGGCCCCTTCCAACTCAACGTCGGCGCGCCGTTCCCGGCCCGCCCCGATGACGAGTGCTCCGGCACCCTCCCCGTGCTGACCGCCGGCACGCTCCACACCGGCGACAACTTCGGTGCGACCGACTCCACGACCGGCCTGGTCGATGGCGATTGCGGCGCGTTCATCGGTTCCGCCGGCGGAAGCGATGTCTGGGCGACCTTCACCCCGGCCTCGACCTCCAACTTCCTCTTCGATATGTGTGGATCGAACAGCGACACCGTTCTGACCATCTTCTCGGGTTGCCCGGCGGTTGCAGGAACGAACCTTGTCGCCTGCATGGACGACGCGACGCCGAACTGCACAGTCGGCAACATCTTCGGCTCACGCATCGACTCCGCCACCCTCACGGGCGGCGTCACCTACTTCGTCCGCATCGGCGGCTACGGCGGCGGCACCGGCGACTACCAGCTCCTCATCACCGAACTCGCTCCTCCCACCGGTGCCTGCTGCAACGGTGGTGCTTGCACGGTCGTCAATGAAGCCGACTGCATGTCAGGCGGCGGCACATGGCAGGGCGTGAATGCCCCCTGCGACTCCGCTGGCGTTGAGAACACCTACACCAGCAACCCCAACCTCTTCATCCCCGATGCGTCCTGCCCCGGTGGTGTGACCGACACCATCGCGGTCGGCGACTCCTACACCATCTCCGCCATCGGCGTCCGCGTCGAGATCCCGGCCCACACCTGGATCGCCGACCTGGAGATCAGCATCTCCAACGGCGTCAACACCGTCATCATCTGGGATGCCCAGTGCGGTGGAAACAACGGCCTCACCGTTACCTTCCGTGACGGCGCTGGCGTGGTCGTCTGTGCTCAGCCCACCACCGGCACCTACAACCCCCTCAACCCGCTGGCCCCGTTCATCGGCCAGAACGTCGCGGGCAACTGGGCCCTCAGCGTCTGCGACGGCGTCGGCGCGGACACGGGCACTCTCACCAGCTGGTCGCTCATCACGAACGAGCCTGCTGGCGGCAACGTCTGCGGCCCCGCGTTCTGCGATGCCGACTGGTGCCAGGACGGAATCGTCGGCGTGCCCGACATCTTCTGCTTCCTGGCCGATTGGTTCGCCAACGACCCGATCGCCCGCAACTACGGCGGTACCAACGGCGTCCCGGCGATCTTCGCCTTCCTGTCGGTCTGGTTCGCCGAGGGCACGGGCCCCTGCCCGTGATCAGATAGTCTGATCGCCTGATCAGACTCGGCGCATCAGAATCTACAACTTCCAAAGGGCCCCCGTCACGCGACGGGGGCCTTTTCTTGTTTTGGGAGTGCTTGAGGCGGCAGCGCCCTGGTGGCACCGCTCTCCAGAGCGGTGCAAACCCTGCAGCACGCAAAAAAAACACCGCCCGGCCTGGTCCGTGACAGGTCGGGCGGCGCATGTGGGCACATTGCCCACATGTCCCGTTTGTTCCGGCCGAGGCGGCTCACATTCGGAGCAACTCGCACACGGCCGTATTCTTCCGCAATCGGCGGCGCCTGAACAACTCGACGCCAGCCGTAACAAAGTCCGCTGAGACTTATTGCAACCTCCGTGCCAGACCCGCCGGATGCGTTGCCGAGCGTCTGTAACAGGCCCGTGCCGTCTGCCCCCGCCTGTCCGGCCACCCAAGCGCGCCCGGATTGGCCAGGCGCGCAGCGCTGGCCAGTGCTTTCCCCCCATCAGGACACCGTTCTGGAGAACGGTGCCACCAAGTGAACGGTGCCACCGGGGGCCGTTAGAATGAGGGGAATGTCAACACCACCCGCTCCGGCAAACGACGGTTTCAAGGTCTCGATCACCAGCGGAGAGTTGGCCGCCATGCTCGGGGGCGAACTTGTCGGCCCTTCGACACTCATCATCCGGGGCGCTCGCGGGCTGGAGGAGGCCGGGCCTACCGACCTGACGTTCGTCCGCTCGGGGTCTTTCGCCGCGATTTGGGCGCGTTCCAAGGCGGGCGTGGCCCTCGTCAGCCGCGGCGTTGAAGTGCCGGGTCACGACGCCCTCTCGAGGGCGTTGATCATCGTCCCCAGTGCGGACCTGGCGATGGCGGCGCTCTTGGCGCGCCTCGCGCCCCCGCCCGTGCGTCCGGCGCGCGGGGTCCACCCCTCGGCGGTGGTCGAGCGCTCCGCGCGAGTCTCCCCGGAGGCCGGCATCGGCCCGCTCTGCATCATCGGCGCGAACGCGGTGATCGAGGCCGGCGCGATCCTGCACCCGCGCGTCACGATCGGTGCTGGCGTGCGGATCGGTGAGGGTGTCGAACTCTTCCCGGGCGTGACTATCTACGACCGCTGCGAGATCGGGGCCGGGAGCATCCTCCACGCCAACGTCGTGATCGGCGCGGACGGCTTCGGGTTCGTGCCCGATCCCAGCACGGGCGGCGTTATGAAGATCGCGCACGCCGGGATCGTTCGCATCGGGCGGGGCGTCGAGATCGGCGCGTGCTCGTGTATCGACCGTGCGAAGTTCGATGCCACCGTCATCGGCGATGGCACCAAGATCGACAACCTCGTGCAGATCGCGCACAACTGCCAGATCGGGCGCGGCTGCATCATCTGCGGCGTCACAGGCATCGCCGGCTCCGTCCGGCTGGGCGATGGTGTCACGATCGGCGGCTCGTGCGGCATCGCCGACGGCCTCACCATCGGCTCGCGCGCAATCATCGGTGCCAAGAGCGGCGTGATGAACGATGTTCCCGCCGGGGAGACGTGGCTTGGCTACCCCGCCCAGCCCGCGCGCGCGCAACTCCGGAGTTGGTCTGCCGTGCGCGAACTTCCCGAACTTTTGCGTGCGTTCAAGAAATTTCTCGCTCGCGAATCGGCCGGAACGCACTCCAAGTCGTGATGCAGCCACGTCTTGTGATCGTCCACCAAAATCAGGCATGCAACGACTGGCCGATTGCGGGGATTGTTAGTCCCGCCATATCGCGGTAGATTCCCCGATGTCAGCGTTGTTCCGCCGCGCACCCCTGCTTTCGTGGAGTCCACCATGCGCCACTTGTTTGCAACTCTGTTTGTGTCCTGCCTGGCGATTCCCGCGCTCGCCGGAGACCCGGACTGCGATGGCGACGGCACGAGCGATGCCGCGGAGATTCTTGCAGGCTCTTTGGACTGGAATACCAACCTCATACCCGACGAGTGTGAGTGCGTCTGGAACAATGGCGAGCCGCCGGCCGACGTTGAGGACATCAACGGGCAACTGTCCCATATCGGTGGCGGCGCGGTGGGACCAGGAATCGACGCGGTGCGCGTCGCCGATGACGTGATCCTGCCGCCGGGTTACCTGCACCGCGTCATGTCGTTCCGCGGCCTGATGCAGACCGATTCACTCGCGCCGGCGCGCCGAGCGAGGGTAGAAATTTTCAATGACTGCAACGGTCAGCCCGAGGAAGAGCCGTTCTTCACATCGACCAACTTCCAGGATGTCCAGGTCGGCGGCATCGGGCCCGACGGTTTTTACATCGTCTGGTACACCTTCGACCTGTGCGAGGACAACCTCTGGCTCGACGGCGGTAAGGCCTATTGGTTCAGTCTGATCGGGGAGACCGACCGGGTGACGACGGACTTCTCGAACTGGGTGTTCACGTCGCCCGATGACGCGGCGCTCCTGTCGAAGTTGCCCGTGAGCGCAACGGGGCAGAAGTCCGGTTTCCTTCAGTACACCTGGGAGCCCTGGGCACCGGTGTGCATCGGCTGCCCGGACTGCGTCAACATGGTCTTCGCGCTCGACGGCTACTCGTGCCCGATCATCCACGACAACGGTCGGCCGGACCTTGACGACTCCACCAAGGGCGGCATCAAGTCCGGCCCGTACGCGTCCACGGTCTGGCGCGCCCGCGACGACTTTGTGATCCGCATGTGCGAGAACCGCACCGTGTGCGTGCTCGACGCGTATGTTTGGGCCAACTGCAACCCGATGCACGGGTTCATCGAGATCTACGGTGATGCGCCGTGCCCCGCCAGCGATGGCCCCCCCGTGCTGAGCGAGGTCGCCACGCCGCCCCTGTTCGAGCCCGTTTCGCCGACGCAGGTCGAGGACCTGGGCGAGACGTTGACGATCCCCGGCGTGACCGAGCCGCTGCGCCTCTACCGGATGCGCCTCATCGAGCCCGCCGGCTGGGAACTCGTGGCAGGGCGCACATACTGGGTCAGCGCCGGCGCGGCCATGTCGGGCTCCTTCGGGACCAAGAGCCTCTTCGCCTTCGCGGACGATTGTGCCATGGAGTGCGATTACATCTTCAACCCGCCGCAGCGCCGGCAGGTCAGCGGTGCGGCGACCGGCTGGCTCAACGCGCCCCTCTCCGAGCGGAGGAATCTGGCGTTCCGCCTCGCTGTCGCCCCCCTGACGCCCGACGGCGACGGCGTGCTGCCCCCGTTCGCACAGCCGGAGTGCCGCGCGGACCTCGACCTCGACGGCAACTACGGCGTGCCCGACATCTTTGCGTTCCTCACGGAGTGGTTCGGCGCGAACTGTCCGT
>CAYMWG010000175.1:0-6350 GCA_964393765.1 uncultured Phycisphaeraceae bacterium | reverse complement strand
CGTGTATAGACCGGAGACATCCTTTACACCCGTTCGTGGACATGGTTGACACATTGAGCCAACGGTGCTGGACCCTTCAAGGAGGTCCGGCATGGCGTGGCGAGAGGAGTCGATCGTGTCGCAGCGACTGGAGTTTGTCACGTTGGCGTCGGCGGAGGGTGCGAACATCCGCGTACAGGTAGAGCCACTCATAGCGAGTCTGCTTGACGGCCGTGGGCCTCGAGCCGGTGGGCGCCCACATCCGCGTGGTGGTCCCCTGCTGGCCGAAGCGGGCCTCATCCATGAAGAACACGCGGAGCCGCTCTCCCCGGGCCCACGCGGCGATCAACTGGCCGACGGTGCGGACAAAAAGGGGGCGGTATCGGCCTTGAACTTCTCCTGGGCCGCGAGGTCCTGCTTCTCGTGGCGTGGACGCGGGGCCAGGCACGAGTAGCCCAGCCGGTGCAGCGTGGCGTACGCGGCGTTGAGGGAGAGCTTCACGCCCTGCTCCTCACGCAGGATCCGTTGCACATCCTTGCCGCGCAAAGTGCAGACCTTGTCGGCCGCGGTCGGGCCCGCGTCGAGCCGCGCCCTGAGCTTCTCGGCGATCTCTCCATGCACGCGGGGCTTCTTGCCCGGAGGCTTGGGAGGATGGATGGCGTCGATGCCGCCGTCGCGGTAGGCGTAGACCCAGTCCTGGACCTGCCGTCGCGAACGCCCGAGCAGCCGTGCGATCGTCGGCGCATCCTCGCCCTCGATGGCCAGCGTCACGGCGCGAAGGCGATCACGCCGATCGGCGTCCTTCTCCTTGCGCACATGTACCTTGAGTTCCTTCAGATCACCGGGCTGTCGCTCGCGGATGTTCATCGCTGGCCTCCGTGCCGACGGCATCATGCCACACGATCATCCCTGGCGCAAGTGCCCCGTTCCGGTGGGTCGCGAGCGATGCTCAACTGGGATCCGTATTAGTCCTGCGGCGGAACGAGCCCGTGCCGCGCGCGGCCCGCTCGAGTACCGCCGAGGGTGTGGTCGGCCTGTTCTTGATGTGCCGCGACGAGTGACAGCGCCATGACGACGCCCCGTTCAAGATCGAGTTCTGGTTGCGCAATCTGCGCGAGTTGTCAGCGGCGCTGTTCTAGCGATTCTTGAGAATAGAGCAGGCCCACTGACACCCTTACACCCATAGCCCTTGCCCCCGATAGTCGATCCTGATGCTTCCCGCAATCGCAAAGTGACCGGACAAGTCGGCTACTTCTTCGCCTTTTCCCCTGTGGTGACAGCAAGTTCCTGACGGGTCGCGATTGGCACATAGCCGATCTCAAGCCCCCTGGGCGGCGTCACAATCTGTGCCGGATCGAGGTCGGCGAGCGTGCCGATGGTCGGCGGGGCAAGGTACTCGCGGTCCTTGGTCCACGCACGGTGCATCTTCTCGACTTTCAGCTGCATCCGCTCACGCTCGTCGTCCGAGAGGTCGGCGTTGAGCATCGCTGGTTGATCGGCGAACCGGTACCACCAGTATGTGACCACGCTTCCGTCGCCGAGATGCGCCTGGAATGGGCCGGCGACCGGGCCGGGTTTTTTGAAGGAACACTGAGGGTCCGATGGCGTGTCGTAGGGGTCCTGCGGCTTCTCTTTGGGTCGATCAAAGCGAGTCGCGGCCAGGCCCGAAGAAGCGGGGACATCCTTGGCTGACGCGACCGCCCATCTGGGCTGCTTGCCGTCTTTGGCAAGACGGTAATACTGCGGCAGAGTGACCCGCGAGCCACCGGGGCCATCGACCTTGCTGACCAGCTTTTCATCCCACGTATAGCCATACGTCATGGGGTCTGGCACCAGCGGCGTCGCGAAGGACTTCCAGTCGATCTGCGTCTGCTCCTCCTTTGTCGCCCCATCCGCGTAAAGCTGCCAGGTCGATCCTCCGCCGTTCTTGAACTGTTGCACAAACGCCCCGGCAGGATTCACCGCGCCACTGGCCGCCGCGCCGCCCTCGAACCAGACCTTCACGTCATCCCACATCGCAGCCTTGCTGTAGCAAGTGAGCCGATGCAGCACCACCGAGTGCCCCTCTGGCCCGACGGGGAACGAGATCGGCGCGACGCGCGCGAAGGTCTCGCCGTTCTGGACCACAAAGATCTCGCCGGGCACATATTGGGTTTCCATCTGGAACGCCTTATTCGGATCCGAAGGCCGCGAGTCCAGCAGCAGGCCCGCCAACTCAGGCTTGGGCACCGCTGAACGTGACCAGAAATACGGTGTGAAGAAGCATACGGGGCCCTTGAAGTTCTGTGTGTTCAGGAACAGCGTCCAGCAGTTGTCGCCGGTCGGCATGTCCTTCCCCGCGGTGGCGGCCTTCGCCGACGTGAGCGGCAGCGGGAGATAGCCATATCCAAAGAGCTGGCCGCAGGTTCCCTGCTTCACATTCAGGCCGTCGATCGGAAAGAGCAGCCACGGGCTGATTTGCGCGACGCCGTAAAGGCCCTTGGGTTCATTCCAATCCCCCGCTCCGTGGGCTGGCCCGTTGGCGATCTCGCCGAAGTTCACCGCCACGCCGCCCATGATGAACTTGGGCGTCTCGGTCGGAAAGCGCGTGTCGCGCCACCACCCCAGCCCGCCTTCGATGTCGGAGTAGAGGTCCTTGGGCGGCTTGCCTTGGTACTGCGCGTGCATCCACGTGCCGAAGAGGCCCGTCTGAAAACGGTGGCCGGGATAGTGCTCCAGCAACGGCCACGCCGCGGCGTAGAGCGAGAACCCCGCGTTGAAGCTGTCCGGTACACGCTCAGTTGGTACGAGCATGTAACCGGCCATCTCCGCCTTGACTGCTTTCGCAGGCTGCGCGGTCGCCGCGGGCTTGGGCGCCTCTGCCGGCGGGACCGGCTTCTTCTCTGGCTGCACAAGCCCCATCAATCCTTTCCCTAGCGCATCGCCCACGAGGAAGTACGTCTCGGCGTTTCCAAACTCATGGTGCCCGTGACCGGGGTTTGGCGACTCCTCGGGTTTCCGCACGAAGTCGTGCGTGGGGACGAAGACGACGTTGCCCGCGAACTCCGGCCGCGCTGCGGCGGCGGCTTGTGCTTTGCGCAGCAGGTCCCACTCATCCGGTGCCTGCACCCACGGCCCGGTCAGTTCACCAACCACCACCGGCAGGTTCGGCGAGTCGAGGTCCTTGCGGACATCCTTGATAAGGTTCACAAGATTCGTCTCGTACTCAGGTACGGCGTGCTTGGGATCGCACCCGTCGTTCCACCCTTGGTACCACACGAACCCGGCAAGCTCATAGCCGACGGCCTTGGATTCGGGGAAATCCTGCTTCAAGTTCGCGAGCGATTCGCGGACCTGCCCGATCATCATCGTGTAGTACTTCCCGGTCGTGCCGCCCGACGACGGCGGGCGAAAGTCCACATACAGGCTCTTGCCGCCCCACGCGGTCTTGATGAGCAGCACGTCGTTGTCCAGTGCATCCCCCACCACGTGCCCGAACTGCAACTCAGGCCCGAAGTGGTGCTGGTCCCCATACGGCGTGAACCCGAAAGTCAGCGCTCCTGCCCGCAGTTTCTCGCCCTCGGGCTGGTACCGCACCCACACGTCGTCCCGAACACGCCAACTCCCCTTTGCGTCCGTGAGATGTGTGAACAGGTCCGTCTTCGTCGGGTCGTTCATCAGCGAGACAAGCGTCCCCTTGGCGTCGTTGTAGTCCTTTCCCTGAAGGTCCACGACTGCCTGGCCTTCCATGTTCGACTGCCCGGCGAGGATGAAGACCTTGAGCGGCTTGGGCTCCGCGCCGGCTGCACCATGTGCAAAGGCTGCCAAGAAGTAAGCTGCCGCCAAGAGGAGATTACGGTGTCGCATGCGAAGACGCCTTGCAATGGGGATGGACAAGAACCTGTGGCGCATGGTACCGACAGCGGCACTTGGGCGAGTGCCGCCAGGGACGGTGTCGTAGCGGGTGCCCACGTGGCGGTTCTCCTTGAGCCAGCCCACGCTGTTCTCCACCTTTGTACGGCGTCGGGACGCCCGGCGGTCCAATCTCCTCGGGCCTTCTTGTTCAATCTGGTCGCTGCGTTGCGGGATTACTGCCTCGATGCCGCGTCGTTCGAACCAGTCTCGCAACTTTCGGTAGCTGGCCTCCATGCCGGAGGCCGCAGTGTGACGAACAACTCACCTTCGCGCAGCCGAACCTGCGCCGTACGGATGATCCGCCAGACAGAACCTAGGCGATACCCAATCACGTCTTGGCTGTGATCTGGATCGGTTCGGTTCCTGGCGAGAGCGTGCGCCGGCAACCAACGGATCTGGCATGTCCTTCGAGCATCTCCATGCGTGCCAGCGCAGCCGCGTCGTCCAAGAGCGCGGCGGCCCGCGTGGCCTCGTCGATACGGAGCCATGTGCGGGCTCGTAGGAATGTGAATACCGAGAGCCCCGCGCGGAACCGGCAGGTTCCACCGGTTGGAAGGACGTGGTTCGGGCCAGCGCCGTAGTCTCCGAGCGCCTCCGCCGCTCCCGCCCCGATGAACACCGCACCGGCATGGCGGATGGCGCTCGCCACGCCCTGGGCGTCCCTTGTGTGGATTTCCAGGTGCTCCGGCCCGATGTCGTCGCTGAGTGCAATAGCCTGTTCGATCGAACTCGTGGCGACCGCGTATCCGTTTCGGAACGCGGCGCGCGCGGTGCTGTGCGTGGGCAGGCTCGTCAACTGCTGGGCCAGTTCTTCCTCCACAGCAGAGATCAGGGCCGCGCTGGTCGAGATCAGGATCGGAATCGCATCATCGTCGTGCTCGGCCTGAGCGAGCAGGTCGGCCGCGACAACTTTTGCATCGGCTGTCCCATCGGCGAGGACGACAAGTTCAGAAGGCCCGGCCAGCATGTCGATGCCGACCTCTCCGGAGATGAGCAGTTTGGCGGCCGTGACCCAGCGATTGCCGGGACCGACGATCATGTCGCACCCTCCCGCGGGCACGCCGAGCAGGCCGCGTGCCAGCGCGGCGACGGCTTGAACCCCGCCAATGGCCAGCAAACCATCGGCACCGGCGATTGCGGCCGCGGCAAGCGTCGCGTCTGTCGGTCGCGGCGACGCAGCCCAGACACTCTCGACGCCCGCCGCGCGAGCCGTTACGACGGTCATGAGGACCGACGAGGGCAACGGGAATCGCCCGCCCGGCGCGTAACACCCAACCGAGCGGACGGGAATGCAGAGGTGCCCGGCCTCGCCACCGGGTACGGGGAGCGTGAGGTCGCTGAGGCAGCCGCGTTGGGCGAGGGCGAATGCTCGGATTCGTTCGGCCGCGCGTTCGAGCACCTGCCTTTCACGGGCGGGTAGCCGGTCGCGGGCGGATCGCAGGTCAGCGGGCGTGTAGAGGTGCGGATCACCCTCGCGCAGATCGCCCAGTCGCCGCGCGTGCGCGAGCGCCGCGGTATCCCCCGAGCACTTGATGTCATCGAGAATGCTGGCGGCGGCGCCGAGCGTGGCGGAATCGACGGCCCCGCCACACCCGGCGCGCCGGGGCGTGATTTCGTGTGGCTGAACAACTCGGAGAAGTGGAGGGGTCACGGTGTGCCTCCCGGGCTGGTCTTGGCGTTTCCCGGTCGCCGAGTGACGCGGAGCCCCCGGCGATCCAACTCCGCAGCGACATCGAAGAAGCTGATGCCGACTCGGCGCATCGCCACGCACGCAAAGTACATGAGATCGGCGGCTTCATGTACGACATCGACGTTGTCGCGTGCATCGGCCAGTTCGCCGGCTTCTTCCACGAGCTTGGCATGGAGCAGGTCTGGATCGCCCAGCAAACGCGCGGAATATGAGCCAGCAGTCGTGCCAGCAGATGCCGGGGAACTCGCGGTTAAGCGATCTTCAAGTGCCTGCAATCCACGAACCGGTCCCCAGCACGTTGGGGTTCCGACATGGCAGAACCCCCGGCCACTCTGGCGGACAGTGAACCGCAGTGCGTCGCGGTCACAGTCCAGGTCCACCCGAAGCAGTTGCTGTGTGTTTCCAGACGATTCGCCCTTGATCCACAATCCACGGCTGCGAGAGTGGTACACGCCGCGCCGAGTACACACGGCCTGCCGAAGACTCTCGGCACTGGAGTAAGCGAGTCCGAGGGCGATACCCATCTCGTCAACAACGACCGTTGGCCAAAGCCCGTCGGGGCGATCCGAATGCAGCGGCGCCGCGATGGAGTCGCCCAAGTCCAGCCGCCCCGTGTACAAGGCCATTCCGACCTGAGCGTCGGCTCCCATCGCATCCAGTCGGGCGATGTCTTCCGGGGTCGTGACACCTCCGGCGATTGTGACCCGGGCATCACCGGCGGCCTTGACCAGTTCGGGAACAAGGTTGAGGTTCGTCCCACCCATACGTCCCTCGCGCTCGACGAACG
>CAYMWG010000174.1:0-6364 GCA_964393765.1 uncultured Phycisphaeraceae bacterium | reverse complement strand
CGCCCGCGCGCGCGGGCGCAAGGCGGAGCCAGTGGGCGTGGTTGGTGTTGGAGAGGACGCCAGTCTCGATGTTGAGGCCGTGGACCCGCTCGACCAACTCGTACACGCCCGGGTATTCCTCGAGTGTCCACGCGTGATGCACACGCTCGGTCTCGGCGGCGGAGTACAGCCCGTTGGTGGTTGCGGCCATTTCCTCGTAGTACTGCGCGCACGCAATCTCGCCCCGGCCGTGGCGCGCTGCGAGCGCGCGCCTACGGGCCTTCATCTCTTCGTTGCCAAGTTCGGCATCACGCAACGTCAAGCCCGCGGCAGCGCACCCCTCGGCCCAGGATCGGCAGATGCGCACTACCACGCCCCCGAGGTCGAACACCACGATCCGAACGTCGTTGCCGCTCACGCGTCCTCCTCGACCGCCTGCCCGGTTTTCATGATCTCTTCCATAACCACCGTCGCGAACGAGCCGCGCGGCAACTCGAACACGCACTTGACGTACGGCCCGTGCTCATCGACGCCGCCCTCGATATCCGGGTACGTCAGTGGCACCCGAAGCGGCCTTCTCGCACCCTCGACCTCAATCCGGGCTGAGCGGACATACTCGGACAACTGCTCGATTGTCACGCCCGACTCGAACAGCGCGGCCGACTCCGATTCTCCGACGATGCCCCCCGCGGCCATCATCCCCGGCCCCCACATCGGGCCCGTTGGCGAGATATCAACCTTCTGAAGCCGTTCCTTCACCAACGGGTCGGCCAGTTCGGACTCCCCGATGGCAAAGACCGCGCCGTTCTCGTGCTTGAAGGCCAGGTCGCCACGGCCCAGGGTGTCAAACGTGGCTTCAGCCAGACGCCTCTCCAACACCGCGTTGAACACCGCCGACTGGAACGCCGTTACGAAGAACGACCGCTCCGCCTGCTCGATCGCGTAGACCGCTTTCCGCGCGTTTCCGAATCGCAGCAGGGCACGCAGCAGCCGGACCTCCGTGTGCGCCGAGCGCGGCATCATGGCCAGCGCGCCCGCGTAGTCGCCCTCGCGATACAGTTCGCGCGCCCGCGGCTGCATGTGCGGGTGCGCTTCACTCGGACCCAGGATCATGTCGAGCGCTGGTTGGTGCTGGCCGAGGATGAGCGATCGTCCAATCTCGTGATTCAGTTGCATATGGCCAAAGCGTTGCGGCCCGACGCGGTTGGGCACGCCGCGGGCCGCGAGGATCGTGAGCGCGCGATGCGCGGGGACCACCGCCGACGGCTGGACATCGCGGACTCGCACGATGAAGCGGTTCCCCTTCAGGTGGCCGCGCCGGAGTTTGTTGGTGTGCAGGTCGGTCCAGTGAATGGTGAGCGAATCGTGCTGGACCGATGCGAAGTCCGCGGGCGAGCGTCCAGGGATGTGAACCGAGACCAGTTGCCGCGTCACCGCCCGCTTGTCCTTGAGGCCCGCGACTCCGACGGCCATCGGCTTGACGCCGAAGTGGTCTGCGAGGATTCGAGTCATGTGAAGTGTTGAGACGTCGCGCTTCTCAACAAGCAGGTAGAGGTGCTCGCCGCTCCCGCACGGCTCGTACGCCGGGATCTCTTCAACGAGAAAATCTTCGGGGCGCTGCTTGAGCGTCCCGCCGATGCCGGGGACGGCAGCAGTGACGTAAGAGGACGAGGAGATGTGCGGGCCAAAGCGCATGGAAGGGGGCCAGGGGGATGTAGAATGTAGGATGCACGCCCGTACGCTTCAGAACTTTTTGCTTCCGCTCTTTGCAGTCCGACCCGCGCAATGCCCGTGACAGGCGGGCGAACCGGGTGCCCCGCGTGGCTTGCGACGCATTGACCCGCTGCTTTCAGAACATGTCCGTCAGCATCGGCGCCCCGCGGGTTGAGGCGAACACTGCCGCGGCGAGTTCCACCGACTCCGGTGAGCCGTGAACGCGCCCATCCATCGCGAGTTGCGTGGCCGATTGGAAACCGGCGTAGAGCGTCGCGAGCGCCCCGATGTCGCACGAGATGGCCGGGCCGCCCGAGCGGTGCGCAGGCGATCGCCCCGGCAGGCGTCGGAGACTCGCCGCTCCATCCCTGACTCGCAGCGCCCAGCACCCGTTGTTCTCTCGCAGCAGTTCGTCCTTCACGTTCAATCTCAACGTTGCGTCCATCCCTGCCGGCCAGCCCCGCTCCTGCATCGCCCGCTTCAGGTCGACAATCCGCAGCATCCAGTGGTCCTTGAGTGTCATCGGCTTGTACGTCTGCTCGGGCAGCGCGAGCAGCAGCGGGTTCGTCGGGCCAGTCATCCAGATAAGGTCGTTGCCGATCGTCGAATATCCGGCGAGGAAGGCCCACAAGCGTTGCGCAGCGCTCGCCGTGATCGCCGCCATGTCGTGAACCACAACATCGTACCGACCCGCGCCCGCCCCGCTCGGCGTAGCGAGCTGCGCCAGGTACACATAGGCCTCGGGGACTCGCCCGCGCTCGATTAGAAAAAGCCGCGCCGGCTCGTGGCGCGTGGGCGGCGGGAACTCGATGCGCTTCCAGACGAGCGTGTTGCGGTCCAGCGAACCCTGGCACGCAGCGGCGAATGTCGCGTACACCGCACGCACCTTCGCGGCATCCACACCCTCCGCACGGCCCTCGCAGATGGTCAAGCCGTCCCCGCCGTTCATCGACCCGCGCTGCGCAATCCGGTGGAGCGGGATCCGCACCTCGAATCGGTGGCCGGCCTGCTCGTACCCCGAGCGCCGATACAGCGTCTGGTTTGCCGGATACAGCGCGGAGATGGGGCACCCCTCAGCGTGCAGTTCCCGCAGCGTGCGATCCATCATGTCGCTCGCAGTGCCGCGGCCGCGGGCATCTGGCGCCACCCCCACTCCCTGGATGCCCACCATCGTGACCCGCTGCCCGTTGAAGTACTGTCCCATTCGGACCAGGAACAATCCGCCGGTGACGCGCTGCCCGCTCACGAGCACGCGGAGATTCTCTCGCGCGTGCGTCTCCACCCACTGACCCGTCTCCTGCTCGTTCCGCCCGAACGAATGCGAGAGGACGCTCGCAAACGCATTGTTCTCCGCGTCGCTTCGCGCGGGGCCGAAATAAATCGCTTCACTCCGCTTGGCCATGCGGCGAGGGTATGGCTCGCCGGCGCTCAACCTCGCCCTGTCACTTCACCGCCCCTCCACTCATCACTTCATCACCCCATCACTCCTCACCCACCCCCCACTGCTTCTTCATCCGCTCGATGTGGTCCCGGACGCTCTCGGTCGAGAGTTTCGCGCCGATACGTTCGACCAGAAGCGGAAGCCCGAGCGGGGTCGGGCGTTCTGTGCGCACGATCCGCAGCGGACCCGATGCGACCCGCGCCAGCGTCCGCGCGAGCCGGCTCTGCTCGAACTGCCGTTCGTGTACCTCCCGCCGCGCCTGCACCATGAGGAGGTTGTCAGGATCGAAGTCCCGCATGACCTCAAACAGCAGGCCCGAACTGACCTGCAACTGCCGCCCGGTCTTGGGCGCGCCCGGGAACGTCTGAACCACCAACCCGGCAACCCGCGCGATCTCGCGGAACTGCCGGCGTGCCATCTCGCTCAGGTTCACGCTCGCCGCGGCGTCTTCGATCAGGTTCTCCGCGGAAAGCCCCGACCGCAGCGCCGCCTCGTCCACATTTACTTTATCAGGCGAGAGCAACTCGAAGCCGTAGTCGTTGGCCGAAGTGGTGAACGTCGCCGGGCGCTGGCGGGCGAGGCGGAACGCCAGCAGCGCGGCCATGCCGCCGTGTACGAGCCGACCATCGAAGGGGTACACGAAGAGGTGGTGCCCGTCGCGGGTCTTGCAGACTTCAACCAAGGTCTCATCGTGGCGCGGCACGACGGACACGCGTCGCTGGATGTCCACCACCGGCCGCACGCAGTCGAGTTCGGGCTCGCCCGCCAGACTCGAATTCTCTCCCGCGGAGTTCCCCACCCGTTCGAGCGCTTCTCGCACAGCGCGCCCGAGCGACTCGGAGATCGGAAGGCGCGTCCCGCCCCAGATTGGCGTGAGGCTCGTCCGGCCCCGTGCAGCGCGCACGAGCGCATCCGCATCTTCCATGCGAACAAACTCCAGCACTTTGCCCGCGAAGAAGAACTTCTCGCCCTCTCGCATCCGCGTGATGAAGTTCTCCTCGATGCTCCCGAGCCTCCTCCCGCTCACATACCGCAGGTTCACCGTCGCGTCCGCGGTGATCGTCCCAACATTCATCCGGTGGAGTTGCGCGATCCGCTTGTTCGGAACGCCGTACCGCCCGCCCAGCGTCGGGTCGGGGACGATGCGGTGGAACATCGGGTACGCCCGGAGCGTCTTGCCCCCGCGTTCGACAAGGTCGATGGACCAATCAAACTCCTCGCGGCTGAGTCTCTCAAACGCGATGGTGGTGCAAACCTCGTCGAAGAGTTCATCGGGCAGAAAGCCGCCGCCCAGGGCGCAGGTGACAAGGTGCTGGACCAGCACGTCCAGCGGCCTGTCAAGCGGCAGGCGAGGCTCCACCGCACCCTCGGCCACCGCCTCGCGTGACGCCGCGATCTCCACGAGTTCGAGCGCGTGCGTGGGCACGCACAGCACGCGACACGTTTCCCCGGGCCGGTGGCCGCTGCGCCCCGCGCGCTGAACGAGCCGCGCGATGCCCTTGGGAGAACCGATCTGCACCGCGCGCTCGACGGGCGCGAAGTCAACGCCCAAGTCGAGCGATGACGTCGCAACCACGATGCGAACGCTCCCGCTCTTCAGGCCCGCCTCAACCCGCTCGCGCTCCGCCCGGTCGATGGAGCCGTGGTGCAATCGAAGGTAGCCCGCGTTGTGCCACTCCGGCCTTGCCCAGCGGAGAGCCTGGTACCACTTCTCCGCCTGCGAGCGGGTGTTGGCGAATATCAGGGTCGATCTCGCCGGGTCGAGCCAGTCGAGCAGATCGTCGAGCATGGCAAGGCCCAGATGACCGGCCCAGGGGAACCGGCGGATATCTTTGGGCAGCAGGGCCTCGATGACTACCGGCCTGTCGATCGTTGCCCGGATCACCCGGGCCTTCGCGCCCGCGCCGACGGCCGCTTGCGCGGCCTGCTCGATGTTTGCCACTGTTGCTGAGAGAGCCCATGTCCGCAGTTCGGGACGCCACGCCCGGAGGCGCGCCAGCGCGAGTTCCACCTGCGTGCCGCGCTTGGTCGAGAGCAACTCGTGCCACTCGTCCACGATGACGCAGCGGAGTTCAGCAAAGAGTTCCCGCCCGGTCGCGCTTGTCAGCAGCAGCGTGAGCGATTCGGGCGTGGTGACGAGCACGTTGGGAAGTCGCACCCGCTGCTTGGCCCGCACGCTTGCCTTGGTGTCGCCGGTGCGCGAGCCGACCGTGATTGAGTCCCGAAGGTTCTCGGCCGGAAGCCGCAGCGCTAACTCGATGTCGCGGGACACCGCCCGCAGTGGCGTGATGAACAGCACCCCCAGCCCCTCCGCCGGCCGGTCCAGAAGGTCCGCGAGCGGCCCGAGGTAAGCCGCGTAGGTCTTGCCTGCACCAGTCGGGACGTTGATCAGCCCGCTCTCGCCGCGTGCGTACGCCTCCCACGCTTCCTTCTGAAATGCCCACGGAGCCCACCCGCGCGATTCCATCCAATCTGCAACACGAACCAAGCCCGACCGCCGGTCCACAACAACTCCCGCCGACCGCTTGCTGGGAAGGGCACCCCGCCGTCTGGACAGTGAGGCGGGCGATGCCGCTTCACCGGCAGCGCCCGCAGCGGCTTCCTCTTTGCGAAGTCGCCGGAGTTCGCTCCGCAATGTCGGCACGGTAAGAGGCTCCCTGCATGAGCCTATTTCCTTGACGCGCAAAAGCAAAGAAGGCCGCGGACGGCGAACCGCCCGAAGCCTTCGGAGCCCCTTGCATGCCACCCAACTGCCCGCCACCCGAGGGCGAAACGCTAAGCCGAGTGAACCTACCTCACCTCGCGCACGCGGACATCAACCGAATCGGTTCGAGTCCCCTGACCATCGAGTTCCAAGCGGCCCGTCACCGTATACGTCCCGGGGTTCGGGAATGTCACGCGTGCAATCCGACCATTGTCCTCGGTCTTGATGTCTCCGCCGGTGGATGTCCATTTGACTCCGGCATCTCGCCCGAGCGTGTTCTCGCTCCTGGTCGTGAGGGTGACAACCTCGCCGGCAAGAATACTGACGCTGCTCGCCATGACGCGGAAGCGGACATCATCATCCACCCGCGTGGAATCGCCGTCGTTGCGGCATCCGCCCGCAAGAGCAATCGTTCCCAGAAGCGTGACGGTTCCCAATGCACGGAAGAGAGCGTTCATGTTGGACCTCCAAAAGAGAAGTGTTGGAAAACAGAAGATGCCCCCCGTCCCGCGTTCTGACAATGAACT
>CAYMWG010000173.1:0-6454 GCA_964393765.1 uncultured Phycisphaeraceae bacterium | reverse complement strand
ATGTGCGCTGGGCGAGTTGCAACATCTTCAGCACGCAGAACGCCGCGGCCGCGGCCGTGGTTGTGGGGCGCGACGGCACGCCCGCAGCGCCAAATGGCACGCCCGTATTCGCGTGGAAGGGCGAGACGCTGGAGGAGTATTGGTGGTGTACGGACCAGGTCTTCAAGTTCACGGACGCTGTCGGGAAGGCTGTGGGGCCGAACCTGCTGCTGGATGATGGCGGCGATGCGACGCTGCTCGTCCACAAAGGCGCGGAGTTCGAGAAGGCGGGCAAGGTGCCCGAGTTCAACGCGAAGTCGGATTCCGAGGAATGGGGTGTGATTCTGAGCGTGCTGCGCGATTCTCTGACCGCGCGTCCCGGCTACTGGACCAAGGTGTGCAGCGAGATCAAGGGCGTTTCCGAGGAAACGACCACGGGCGTGCATCGCCTCTACGACATGATGAAGAAGGGGACACTCGCATTCCCCGCGATCAACGTCAACGACAGCGCGACCAAGAGCAAGTTTGACAACCTGTACGGTTGCCGGCACTCGCTTGTGGACGGCCTGAACCGCGCGACAGACGTGATGCTCAGCGGCAAGGTCGCGGTGGTGCTTGGCTACGGCGATGTGGGCAAGGGGTGCGCCCAGGCCCTGCGCGGGCAGGGCTGCCGCGTGATCGTGACCGAGATCGATCCCATCAACGCGTTGCAGGCAGCGATGGAGGGGTACCAGGTCGCGACGCTGGAGGACCAGGTCGAGGCGGCGGACATCTTCATCACCGCGACGGGCAACAAGAACGTCATCACGCTCGCGCACATGCAGCGGATGAAGGACAAGGCGATCGTCGCGAACATCGGCCACTTCGATAACGAGATTGACATGGCGGGCCTGTACGACGCGGTGAAGACCGGGCAGGTCAAGCGGGTGAACATCAAGGCGCAGTATGACGAGTTCGTGTTCCCCAAGACGAGCCGGAGCATCCTTGTGCTGGCCGAGGGCAGGTTGATGAACCTCGGCTGCGCGACGGGCCACCCGAGTTTCGTGATGAGTTCGAGTTTCACCAACCAGACCATCGCGCAACTGGACCTGTGGCTGAACTCGCAGAACAAGCCGACGCTGAGCGGGTTCAAGTATGACAGCGGCAAGGTGTACACGCTGCCCAAGAAACTCGATGAGGAGGTCGCGCGGCTGCACCTGGCGAAACTGGGCGTGAAACTCACACGGCTGTCGACCGAGCAGGCGGAGTACCTCGGCGTGTCGCCGGATGGACCGTACAAGGCGGAGATTTATCGGTATTGAGGGGGTCGGAAAAGAGCAGAAAGCAACGAGCAGACTTGAAGAGTTGATGCCCGGGGGGCCGGAGCGATCCGGCCCCTTTTCCGTTTCATGTGGTAGAATCAGTGCATGTTGGACTGGACGCAATGCGATGCTGTTGAGCGGATTGCCGACAAGGTCAGCGGGGCGTGGCTGTTCAAGGGCACCCGGGTTCCCGTGAGGGCGCTCTTTGAGAACCTCGAGGCCGGCGCGTGCATCGACGAGTTCCTGGAGTGGTTTCCGGGCGTTACGCGTGCGCAAGTCGAGGCCGTGCTGGCTCACGCCGGCCGGAGCCTCGCGGCATGAGGATCCTGTTCGATCAAGGAACTCCCGCGCCGCTGCGGCGACGAATCGTCGGACACGATGTCTTTACGGCGAACGAGATGGGATGGTCAGAACTACGAAACGGTGATCTGTTGCGGGCGGCGGAACAGCAGTTCGACCTCCTGATCACGACGGATCACAACCTGCGCCACGAGCAGAATCTCCGCGCTCGCCGACTCGCCAATCTCGTGCTGATGACGACCGCCTGGCCAACGATCGAACGGGATGTTTCGGTGGTGCTTGCCGCGATCGGTGAGATGAAGCCAGCCGAATACCGGGAACTTGGCTTCTCGGCATGAAGCGCTGCCGGTAGAACGATGAACCCCGACCTACTTGTTGGTCCCGTCGTGACGGCCGCCTCGGAGGTCGATGCGGAACTGGACCGTGGAGCGCGGCGGGCGGGGCGAGGGGTTCCAATCCAGAATGCAGATGGGCCAGGCCGCCGGCGCGCGAAATTGCGAACCACCGTCCCGAATGTCAACGACAGCGCCCTTAAACTGGTTGCGGATGAGATTGTCAACCTCGCGCACGATTGGGTCCGGCTTGCCCTTCTCAGCGCGGAGCGGGGTCTGGGCGACGAACCGCTCCGGGTAGCCCTCGTCTGGATGGACGACGAGCCACGTAGGAACTGAACCGAAAACCCGGTCAATGGCTGCACGATTGGTGCGGAGCCATGTCGTACACGCCTGCTCGAATGCGGGACACTCGGCGGGTTCATGCCACGCCGCGCGGATGGCGAGTGCGCCATCGAGCCAGGCCCGCCAGTTTGCGCGGAAGAGGCACAGAAAAGGCGCTGCGGGCGGATCCATGGGCAGTTGCGCCCGCGGCCAGTGGCCCGCGGCGATGCTCACGCCGCGGATCACCGTGGGCGCGTCAGCGCGGGCGTTCCAACTCAGGTCGATCCGGATGATCGGCGGACCCCCCATTGCCTTGTAATCTCCGATACGCCGGGACGCGGGAGGGAGCGGGAGCGAGGGATCGACGAGGGGGACCGCTTCGGGCGCGATCCAGCGACCGTGGAGGACGAGGGAGCGGGCGTTGGGGAGGTGCAGCGCGTGGAGCACCCGACCGGCAGCGCCCTCCGCAAAGTCCGGCTCAAACGCGCGACGAAGCGCATCGACATCAACGAACAACTCAAGGACCTTCTTGCCGTCCCCGCCACCGCGCTGCGAATCGGCCCACTGCCGGTGAGCGACCGAGGAGGCAAGGTCGGCATCGCTGCTCTCCGCGACATACTCGATCGTCGGTGAGCCGGATGCGAACCCGTTGACCCGAAGAAACACGGGCTTGCGGGCGGCGAAGGCCGCGGCGGCAAGTGAGATCGCCCCTCTGCTCGTATCGCCGACGGGCAGGAACAAATCGACGGTGTGGAGGAATGTTTGCTCGAAGACCTGTTGCTCGGCGGCGGGGTCGGCGGCGGGCGCAAGAGGACGGGGATCAATCCACAGGCACACGGGCGGGTTGGCAGCAAGGGCGTCAGAAGCAACTGCGGTTGAGGAGAGGTCCGAGAGCGCGACGAACCACCCCGCAAGAATGACTGAGACGGCGAACGCTCGAAGCGGCATGGCGGGTGCTCCCTGTCGCGGAGTGTACCAGCGATGGTCGATGATCGTTCTCCCCTACGATTCAAGCCATGGCCGAAGCGGGAGTACATTTGATGCCTAGCACGGACGCGCCGCAGCGCATCCTGATCATCCGGCCCAGCGCGCTGGGAGACGTGTGCCGGAGCGTGCCGGTGCTGGCGAGCCTGAAGCGGCGCTGGCCCGACGCCCGGGTTGACTGGCTTGTGCAGGACACGTTTGCGCCGGCGATTGAGAACCACCCGGACCTCGGACGGGCGGTGCTCTTCCCGCGCGCGCGGTTCGGGAAGTGGTACAGCCCGGCAACCGGCGCGGCGGTCCTGGCCTGGCTGTCCGCGCTCCGGCGGGAGCGGTACGACCTCGTCATCGACTGCCAGGGCCTGGCGCGTTCGGGGTTCTTCGCGTGGGCGACGGGTGCGCGGCGGCGCATCGGCTACGCGAACGCGGAGGAACTCGGTTGGCTGGGACTCACCGAGCGGATCGCGGTGCCCCGGGGGTCGCACACCGTGGACCGGATGCTGCGGCTTGCGGGCGCGGCGACGGGGGAGTCCGGTCGAGCTGAACCCGACATGCGGCTGTCCGTCGCGGACTCGGAGCGGGAGGCGGTCGCGGGAGACCCTCGCTTGCGCGGCAAGAGGTTTGCGGTGATCGCGCCGACGAGCAGGTGGGCGGGCAAACTGTGGCCCGCGGCACGATTCGCCGAGGTGGCGCACTGGATAATGGGGGACGGCTCTGAAGGTTCAGCTCGCGTGGAAGCCGTGGTGGTTGTGGGGGCCGCATCCGAACGCTCGCAGTGCGGGCCGCTGCTGGAACTGGCTGCACGCGACACACGGGTGGTCGATCTGGTCGGGCAAACGAGCATCGCCAGACTGATGGCCGTGATCGAGGCATCATCGCTGGTAGTGGGCAACGACTCCGCCTCGCTGCACATGGCGGTGGGCTTCAACCGGCCGCTCGTCGGGCTGTTCGGGCCGACGGATGTGTCGCGCGTGGGGCCGTACGGGCGTGGGCATCAGGTGGTGCGGGTTTTGCGTCCCGGAGACAAACTTGACCACAAGGACGAGCGGAACGGGCGGGAGATGATGGAACGAATCACGGTGGGGATGGTCATCGACAAGGTGGCCGAGGTGTTGCGCGCGTGGGAGGGAGGGGTCGCAGCGCGGCCGCACCGCCCACTCGAACAGCCGGTCGGAAGCGCGCAAGGCACGGACTGAGCCATGGGAGATCGACGCCCGGTCATGCGTTTGTTCGTCGCGATCTATCCGCCTATCGGGGTCGCGCGGGCGATGCTCCAGACGCTTCGAGCCGTGGGCTTGGCGGAGCACCGGGAGGCGCTCGATGAGCGGGTGCATATGACGCTGCAGTTTGTCGGGGACACGGATGAGCGGCAGTTGGATGAGGTGACGGAGTCGGTGGAGCGCGCTGCCGCGGGAATCGGGGCGTTTGAGTTGAGGCCGGTGGCGCTGGTGAGCCTGCCGGAGCGCGGGGAGCCGAGGCTGGTGGCCATGAAAACGGATGCGCCGCCGGAGATACTGGAGATTCAGCGGCGGCTAGCGAAGCGACTGGCGCGGAGGCCGCAGGAGCGGCAAGGCTTTTTGCCGCATCTGACGCTGTGCAGGTTTGTCGGTGCGGCGGTGCGCGTTGATCGCGAGGTAGAGTTGGAAGCGTTCCGGGTGGACGCGGTTTGCCTGATGAACAGCAAACTGAGGCCGGGCGGGGCGGAGCATGTAGAGGTGGAGAGGGTGAGGCTGGGATAACGGAGTTGCATTGAGTACGAGTGCTCGCAGCGCAACCCGTCGCTGGCGCTTCGGGCACTGAATAGGTTGCATTGCGAGATAGAAGAACCGGCGAAGAAAGGCGAGAGCTCCCTCCGACCGCTGCGCGACCACCTCGTCCCTGCGGGGGAGGAGAGGCTGAATCAATAGTTCGGCGTCGGAGCGCGGTACTGGCTCATGTCGATCGAACGGAACCAGTCGATGGTGGTCTTGAGGCCGTCGCGGAGAGCGACCTTGGGCTCCCAGCCGAGTTTCGCCTTGGCGAGCGTGATGTCGGGCTGGCGCTGGACCGGATCGTCGGCGGGCAGGGGCTTGTGGACGATCTTCGACTTTGATTCCGCCAGCGCGATCACCTGCTGGGCGAGTTCGAGCATCGTGAACTCAACCGGGTTGCCGATGTTGACCGGACCGATGAAGTCGTCGGGGCCGTTCATCATCCGCTGGATGACCTCGACAAGATCCGACACGAAGCAGAACGAGCGCGACTGCCGGCCGTCGCCGTAGATGGTGATGTCCTGTCCGGCGAGGGCCTGACGAATGAAGTTGCTGACGACGCGCCCGTCGTAGGGGTGCATCCGCGGGCCGTAGGTGTTGAAGATGCGGACGACACGGATGTTCACCTTGTTGGAGCGGTGGTAGTCAAAGAAGAGCGTCTCGGCCGCCCGCTTGCCCTCGTCGTAGCAGGCGCGCGGGCCGATGGGGTTGACGCTGCCGCGATAGGACTCGGGCTGGGGGTGGACCTCCGGGTCGCCGTAGACCTCGCTGGTTGAGAACTGAAGCACCTTGGCGCGGCACCGCTTGGCCATCCCGAGGATGTTGATCGCCCCTATGACGGAGGTCTTCATGGTCTTGATGGGGTTGAACTGGTAGTGGCCGGGCGCGGCGGGGCACGCGGCGTTGTAGATCTCATCCACCTCCAGCCACAGCGGGTGCGTGACATCGTGCCGGATGAACTCGAAGTTGCGCTTGCCCAGGAGGTGCGCGATGTTGATCTTCTGGCTGGTGAAGAAGTTGTCGACGCAGATCACGTCGTGCCCCTGCTCGACCAGACGGTCGCACAGGTGCGAGCCGAGAAAGCCCGCCCCGCCGGTCACCAGGATGCGCTTGCTGATCGACACTGGCAGTCTCCGATTGATGTGCGTTGGGGCGGCAGTGTAGGAGGAGCATGGCCATCCATTCGGGGTCGGGCGATAAGTCTGAGTTCAGAGGAGGTCTCTGGGTGCGCTGTCAACGGGCCAGAGAAGCCCCTTTGACACTTGGGAGAAACGCCGAGCGGGAGTGCCCGCCTGCATCTTCAATCCGCCGGGGGCGCAGGAGGAATCTTGAGCACGATGCCGGGACTGAGTTTGTCGGGGTCCGGCAGGACATCGGAGTTCGCCTGCGCGATGAGGTCGGTCAGCGAGGGCCGGCCGTACATCTGCTTCGCGATGCCCCACAGGGTGTCATTGTCGCGCACGGTGTAGGTGCGCCACCCCCCCAC
>CAYMWG010000172.1:0-6460 GCA_964393765.1 uncultured Phycisphaeraceae bacterium | reverse complement strand
GCTACAAGTCCGGCGGGTCCTCGCTGGCGGACCAGTCGTTCGCGTGGGGGCCTGATCTGTCTGGTGCGTACGCGGGCGCGGGCCTGACCGCCGATTCGAGCCTCTTCACGCGCACCAACATCGTCCGCGCCATCAGATCGCCTCCAGGAACGCGCAGGCTTCTTGGCTGGACGAGTCGCCGACCCCCCGCCGAGCAGGCTCAGCGCGAGAAGTCGGATTTCCAGAGGCATCCGGTGCCAACGTGAAGGAAGCGATGGAACTCGCCCGGCGCAGCGACCCGAAGCTCACGCTGAAGACTTACGCCAAGGTCGGGATACACAGTTTGGCGCGGGTGCTCGATGGCATGCCAACGATGGCGATGCACACGGTGCGAGAGGTCGAAACACTGCGGGCAACGGGCACCGATCCGATGTTCATCCATTCATCCGCACGAACGGATGGAGTAGGCCCGCAAATAAGCCCGCAATCTGAGCGCGAAACACAGAAAACAGGCGCGGCATCGAGCGGCGAACACATACACGCGCGGTGTAACGCGAGCGGAGGTAAACACTTGCGGATAGCGGAGTTGGGAACCGCTGCGCGGAGTGGCGCGGCGAGAAGCGAAAGTGCCCCGCGTAGGACTCGAACCTACGACCCGCTGATTAAGAGTCAGCTGCTCTACCAACTGAGCTAGCGAGGCATGTCACCGACGGGTTTTCCCGGCCGGGAGCAATAGTACGCAGCGGGGACGGGCGTGGTCCAGTCAGATGCCGTGACGCGGTGTGCGCGCGCGAACCGTGCCGGAATCATGCCGCCTCACGGCGTTCTCCGGCGCAGCGCGATGATCGTCCCGGCGATCAAGCACGGGATCGCCACGGCCACCTGCGCAGCGGTATAGGGCGCGGGACCGTCCCGCTCGATCCCCAGCCAGAGCAGCGAATCCGCACTGATCCGCTCCAAGGCAATGTACACGACGGTATGAACACAACTCGGAATGGCGATCCCCATCGCCGCGGCGATCACCTCGCTCCGAACCAGCGATCCGATGAGCCAGGCGACCCCGGCCGCCGCGGCAATCGTCCCCGCTGCCGCCATCATCGCCCTGATGAAGTCCTCGTTGAACTCCGGTCCCGCCGACGCCCACTCGTCCGGTCCACCCCCTACCGACGAGTCCGCTGTCACGACCACAATGATCGAGATCGCTCCCACGGTCGCCGGCAAAAGGCCGCAGACCACGGCAACCAGCGCGCGGCTTGTCACGATCTTCCACCGGTCTACCGGCATGGCTTCGAGGAACTCTGCGGAGCGCTCTCGACGCTCCCTCGCGGCCGCCACACCCGTGAACGCCGGGACCGTCAACGAGGCTGCACCGATCCCGAGCATGAACATCGCCGCCAACATTGCAAGGACCGGCAACGGATCATCGGTCGGCTGCCCGATCACCGCATCAACTCCGAAGTAGATCACCGCCGGCGCGACAAACAGCAGCCCCGCGGCGATCAGCACGGGCAGTTGCAGCCGGAAGTCCTTACGAATGAGTGTCAGGAGCATGTGAGAGCCTCCGCCAGGATTGCCGTCGCCACTGCGGGTGCGCTCTGCCGCGCCTCGTGCCCGCGCACCACATCACGGAAGATGTCATCAAGGCTCATGTCCTGCACCTCGATGCTCTTTGCCCCCGCCGCCCGCACCTGCGCAAGAGTCTCGTCCGAGCAGCCGCGGATCGTGAGGGTCCATTGCCGGCCCTCGATGCGCGACCACACCAGCCCCGCGGGCCGGAGCGCTGCGGCCGCGGGCGCTGCCGAGGGATCATCGAGCACCGCCCGCACCCGCTTGGTCTGCGCGAGCAGGTCATCCGTCCGGGCCTGCAACAGCATCTTCCCTTCGTGGATGAGGCCGATCGTGTCGGCCATGCGCTGGACATCCGCCAGCGAATGGCTGGACATCAGCACGGTGCGCCCGCGATCACACACCGAACCGATCACATGCTCGAGGAACTCGTCGCGTGCGATCGGGTCCAGGCCGTCGGTCGGCTCATCGAGGATGAGGATGTCCGGGTCGTGCCCGAGCGCGAGTACCAGCGAGAGTTTCGCCGCGGTGCCCTTGGACAGTTTGCCCACCCGCTGTGCCGGGTCGATGCGGCCGCGAACGAGCATCCGCTCGACCTCCTGCCGGTCCCACTTGCCTTGCATGGCCTCGCAGAACTCCACCAGCCGCGCGATGCGCATCCATGAGTACGCCGTCAGGCGATCCGGCACATAGCCAACCCCGCGCCGCGCCCGAACCGGCTCCCGCTGCGGGTCGATCCCGCCCAGCAGACACCCGCCGCTCGTAGGCGGCAGCAGGCCCAGCAGCATGCGGATGGTCGTGCTCTTGCCCGCGCCGTTGAGCCCGATGAACCCGTAGACGCTGCCGCGCGGCACGCGCAGGTCCAGGCTGTCAACCACCGCCGGCCCGCGCCGGTTGAACCGCTTGGTCAGCCCCAGTGTCTCGATGGCCCATCCGCCTGAGGTCTCGGCACTCACGCTTTGGTCTCCTGCGCGCTGGCACGCCCGCTCGAACCGGCCGACTCCCACGCCCCCGCGTACGCCCGATCGATCTCCGGCCTGCCGACCCGCGCGGCGACGCCCATCCGCACGCCCCGCTCGAAAGTCGCGCGAAGCACATTCACGGTCTGAGCATTGGCCTTGGCCGCGCCGGCACCCGTGACGAACAACCCGAGGCCCGGCCGCTGCTCGATGATGCCCTCGGCCTGGAGTTCGTCATACGCCCGCTTGATCGTGTTCGGGTTGATCCGCAGAGCAGTGGCCTGCGCACGGATCGACGGCACCGCCTCGCTCGGCGCAAACACGCCCGCGGCGATATCTTGGCGGATCGCATCGGCGATCTGCTGGAACACTGGTCGGTCGCTGGCGGTGTTGAGATTCATTGCGCGTATCACTGTCCTAGTACACTGATACACTACGCTGTTCGGATTGTCAAGGTTGCACCAACCAATGAACTTCCTTGGGGATCAAATCGCAAACCCATCACCGCGGGCTGGTCAAAGCCCCCCGATTGACCGATCGGCCTGCCCCGACTATTGTCTGCGTCCACAACCAGGCAATCGGTAGGGATCAGTTTGGACCCGGATTGCTCGCGCAACTGCTCGTGAAACAAGGGTTCCTGCAATGCTTCCTGCTTTTCGGCAAAGCCATGGTCGTTCCCGCCGCCGCCGCTCGCACCACGCGATGAAGGTTGTGCATCCGACGACGTGCCCGCTCTCGGGGATGCCCAAGATGCACCACCGCGCGTGCAACGAGTCCGGGTACGTCCGGCCGGGCCTGAAGATCAGCGTACCCAAACTCGGGATCGGCGTCTCCAAGGACTGACGCGATGCGCATCGCCGTCGATGTGATGGGCGGCGATCATGCGCCCGACGCGATTATCCGTGGCTGCATCGGCGCGCTGCCGCACCTCCAATCCGATGACCAGTTGGTCCTTGTCGGCAGCCGTCGCGACATCGAGGACGTCCTGTCCGAGCAGCGGGTCAGCGATCCGCGGCTCGAGTTCATCTGGACCACCGAGGTCATCGGCATGGACGACTCGCCCGTCGAGGCCGTCCGCGCCAAGCGCGACTCGTCCATCGTCCGCATGATGCAACTCGGCTCGGTCAAGGCCGAGCAGCGCTGCGACGCAGTGCTCTCCGCGGGCAACACTGGCGCGTGCGTCTCCGCCTCCACCATGCACATGCGCCGCCTGCCCGGCGTCCACCGCCCGGGCATCTGCGTCACGTTCCCATCGTTCGGCGCAACGCCCGTGGTGCTCTCCGATGCCGGGGCCAACCCCGAGCCGCGTCCGACGCACCTGTGGCAGTATGCCCTCATGGCCGAGACCTTTGCCAGGACGGTCCTGAACATCCCCAATCCGCGCATCGGCCAGATGAACATCGGCTCGGAAGAAGGCAAGGGCACGGGCCTCATCAACCAGACCCACGACCTGCTCAAGAAGACGCCGGGAATGAACTACATCGGCTACATCGAGGGGCGCGATCTCTTCGAGGGCGGTGTGGACGTGGTGGTGACCGACGGCTTCACCGGGAACTCGGTGCTCAAACTCGCCGAGGGCCTCGCCCGCAGCCTCTTCCGCGCCATCGCGCAGGAGATCTTCACGCTCGCGCCCGACCTTGGGATGCAGGTCGAACCGATCTTCAAGGAAATCTACCGCAAGAACGACTACCACGAGTACGGCGGCGCGCCCCTCCTGGGCGTCAACGGCATCTGCGTCATCGCTCACGGCTCCAGCGAGGCCCGCACCATCACCGCGGCCATCCGCAACTCCCGCGCCTATCTGACCGGCCACCTCAACACAGCCATCGTCAACCGCCTGGCGGAGGTCGCGCACGTCGCTCGCCACATCCCGGAGCCGGCATGAGCAACGCGGGTCCATCGGGCGCGCTCGCTCCGTCTCGATCGCGCACGGGCGTGGGCGTTCGCATCGCCGGGACCGGCATCGCGGTCCCCGCCCGCACCATGACCAACACCGACCTCGAGAAGGTCATGGACACCTCGGATGAGTGGATCCGACAGCGGACGGGCATCCACACTCGCCACATTGTCGACAGCGCGAACGGCGAGACCGTGCTTCATCTGGCTCTCCCCGCGCTCCGAAATGCCCTCGCGGATGCCAAACTCGAAGCCCAGAGCCTCGACCTCATCCTGTGCGCAACCATGTGCGCCGAGATGGCCTGCCCACCCACTGCCTGCCGCGTCGCCGCGGAACTCGGCGCGGGGAACGCCGGCGCGATGGACCTTTCCGCGGCGTGCTGCGGATTCGTGTACGCGATGAACATCGCCCACGACCTCATCCGCTCCGGCTCCTACAAAGCCATCGGCGTCATCGGCGCCGACACGCTCTCAAGGTTCCTCGAATACTCGACCGAGGGCCGCAACACCGCGATCATCTTCGGCGATGCGGCCGGCGCGGCCGTCCTGACCGCGTGCGACGACCCGTCCAAGGGCGTGCTGGCGCAGGCCATGCACGCAGACGGCAACGGATGGAAAGAGATCTACACGCCGAGAACGCCTTTCGACTTCCCGCCTGGCGTCACACCCGATCCGGCGATGTACGGGCGCGTCTACATGAACGGCGCCACGGTGTTCAAGTTCGCCGTCGGCACGTTCCCCGGCCTCATCCAGGAGACGCTCGACAAGGCGGGCCTCAGCGCCGCCGATGTGGACATGTTCGTCTGCCACCAGTCCAACGCCCGCATCCTGCACGCCGCGAGGGAGCGCTTCGGCCTGCCCGAGGAAAAACTCTACATCAACATCGACCGCTACGGCAACACCGTGGCCGCTTCGGTCCCCCTGTGCCTGCACGAACTCCGCGAGTCAGGGCGGGTGCGCGAGGGCCAGAAGGTCATGTTCGTCGCCTTCGGCGGCGGGCTGACGTGGGGCAGCAGTTTGTGGCAGTTGTGAGCGAAGTCCGGCATTGACCAGCCGTTCGCTTCAATCAACAACGCCCGGCGCGACACGTTTGTGCCGGGACGGGCGGAGTCCTGTGAACAGTTGTGCCTATGCCCTTGCGAGGGCGGCATTCAGGGCGGGCCGCTGCTGATCGGCCTGCCGCCGACAACCGCCGTCACCGGGTGCTGCGCAAAGCCGTCGATCGTGCCGATGCCCGCATCCATATCCAGCGACACATACCGCGCGCCGCCGGCCTTCCGCGTCGTGTGCGAGGGCCAGTACGGGTAGCCGTTGATCTGCCTGTGCATGTAGTCGGGGGCGCGCACGATCAGTTGCCCGTTCCACGCGCGGATGGTCGCGGCCTCCCCGCCGTTATCCACCCACTGGTCCGTCTCGACGAGGTTGATGAGCAGATCGATCACGTCCTGCGTGCGCTCAGCGCGCGTCCGAGGCACATCGGCGTTCTGCTCGTTGCCCTCATCAAAGGGCGACTGCCCGCCGCCATCGCCCTGTTGCAGTACGCTCTGCAAGTCGATCGTCGGCACATCCGAGTATCGCGGGATGACGTGCAGCAGGTCGTTGATGTCGTAGATCTCAACCCGGCGGGTCTTGTTGAGCGCATCCTTCGGGCCGATCTCCATCGACCCGTGGTCGCTCATCTGCCAGGTGTTCTGCTGGAAGTCGTCCTGCGTCTTCTCCAGAATCTTCTCGAGCGCGAGCAGGGCGGGCTGGTTCTTGATGCTGAGCGTGAGACGCTTGTCCTTGTCGAGGCCGATGACGTTCCCGGAGGTCCACACCGGCTCGAGGTCCGCGCCGGTGACCTCCTTCACGAACGTGATGACGTCCTCCAACCGCGCATCCGTGAAGTCGATCGACAGGCGGCGCTGCATCTGCGCCAAAGTGTCGCGCTTCGGGTTCGTGGATGCACGAGCGGTCCCGGGCTGTGCCGCAGTGGTCGTCGCCGCGGTAGTTGCTGGCTGGGCCGCCGCGCCCGGCGCGGACTGACCCGCGGCCATCCCCGCCACCCCTGCAATCGGCCC
>CAYMWG010000171.1:0-6525 GCA_964393765.1 uncultured Phycisphaeraceae bacterium | reverse complement strand
GTGCGGGGGGTCGGGCGGGGCGGACGAGCGCGACGCCACTTCCCGCGTCCGCGGCGGTGGTCTCGGTCGCCAAGGGCATCGAGAACAGCACGCTCCTCCGGCCGACGCAGGTGATCGCCGATGCGCTGGGGGACGACCCGGACGGCCCGCCGCGCCCGATCGGCACCCTCAGCGGCCCGACCATCGCCGGCGAACTGGCTCGCGGCTTGCCCGCGACCATGATCGCCGCGAGCGACTGGCCCGGCTACGCGAACGAACTGCAGCGGGTCTTCTCAACAAGTTACCTGCGCGTGTACACCAACGACGATGTGCTGGGGGTGGAACTCGCCGGCGCGATGAAGAACGTGATCGCGATCGCCGCGGGAATACTGGACGGGTTGCAGGCGGGCTACAACGCCAAGAGCGCGCTGCTGGCGCGTGGGCTTGCGGAGATCACGCGCCTGGGCGTGGCGATGGGCGCATCGACCGACACGTTCTTCGGGCTGGCGGGCGTGGGCGACCTGGCGACAACCTGCTTCTCGCCCGAGGGCCGCAACCGCTCGTGCGGGGAGGCGCTGGGCCGGGGCGTGAAGCCCGAGGCGTATCTGAAGGCCGCGACTTCCGTGGTGGAGGGCGTGGCAACAACGAAGTCGGTGATGGACCTGGCGCGCAAGTACCGGGTGGAGATGCCGATCACCGAGCAAGTCCACGCGGTGCTGTTCGAGGGGCTGGACCCGATCGATGCGATCGGCAGGCTGATGAGCCGCGACTTGACGGCCGAGCGGGTGGGGTAGGTCGGCCGTATCATCCGCGGCAAGAGAGGGCTTCGCCGTGACCCACCAACACCTTATGCATCGAGTTGTCACAGAAGCCACGCGATGCGGCGGGCGGCCGTGCATCCGCGGTACACGCATCGATGTTTCGATCATCCTCGATTCGCTGATCGAGGGCCTCGATGCGGCCGAGATCATCCGCGAGTTTCCGGTGCTGCAGCCCGATGACATCAAGGCCGCGCTCGTTTACGCCGCGGAACTAGCCCGCGAGAACACTTGGAAGTTGCCGACCGGGTCATGAAGATCAAACTCGACGAGAACCTGTCCGGCGGGATGCTCTACGAGCTCCCTGCGCTCGGGCACGATGTCGAATCGGCGCAGACAGAGGGGATCGTCGGTGTGGACGATGTGCGGGTTGCAAACATCGCCCGCGAAGAGGGCCGCATTCTTCTGACGATGGACGTTGAGTTCGGCGACCTGCGCAAGCACCCTCCGGGTCAGCACCCGGGCATCACTCTCTTCCGCCCCTATTCGCGCGGTCCGGGCGCCATGAGCCGGTTCGTTCTCCGGTTTATGTCTGAGGCGCACGGACTTCCGATCACCGGTGCGGTGGTGGTCGTTGATCCGGGCCGGACCCGCATCCGGCTCCCCGAGGCGCACGACAATGCTCCGCCGGCGGGTCAGACCTGACGTTCCTCGCATAAGTTCAAGCGCTCCACGGGGTCCATGTCCATGCCAAGCAACGCTCGTCGCAACCTCACCGCCCTCGCTCTCGCGCTGTACGTCGCGCCTCCGATTGCCCTCGCCTGGGACGCCCATGGCCATCGCACAATCACACGCCTGGCGATTGACGGCTTTGCGGGCGCGAACACACTCGCCCTCCCGGACTGGCTTACCTCCGATCGTGCCCGCGCGCAGATCGCGTATCAATCTTCCGAAGCCGACCGATACCGCGGCACGCGCTCCAACTACCTCGCCCATGAGAACAACCCGGACCACTATCTGGATATCGAGGACCTGGCGACCTACGGGCTGACGCTCGAGACGGTCCCGCCCCTGCGGTACCAGTTTGTCGCGGCGATGGCCGTCGCCCGCCACGTTCACCCCGATGACGTGCAGCCCCACAACCCGCGACTGAACCCCGCGGGCGACCAGGAATGGCCGGGATTCGTGCCGCACGCGATCATGGAGCAGCACGCCAAACTCGTATCGTCGTTCAAGACTGCCCGGACGCTCGAGAAACTCAACGACCCGCGCCGCGCATCGCAACTGGAGTTGGCCCGCGCCAGCGCGTTGGTACACATGGGCCACCTGTCGCACTTTGTTGGCGACTCCGCACAGCCCCTGCACACCACCCGGCACCACCACGGCTGGGTCGGAGAGAATCCGCAGGGGTATACAACCGAGCGCGGCATCCACTCCTACATCGACGGCACGATCCTGAGTATCCACAAACTCGACTACGCCTCACTGAAGCCCGTTGATGAGGCCGCACCCGCTCCCGCTCCCGCGTCGGCTCGGCCGATCGCAAAGATCGATGCCATCGACCCGTGGAAGGATGTGCTGGCCTACCTGCAGCGTTCGCACGATCAGGTCGAGCCGCTGTACGCGATGAAGAAGACCGGCGAACTGGAGCAGGACAAGGGCAAGGCCTTCATCACCGAGCGGCTGCTCGACGCGAGCGCGATGCTCAGCGCGATGTACGCTTCCGCGTGGGCGGCCTCCGAGCCGACGCAGAAGGATGTCGATGACTTCCTGAAGTACGATGGGCCCGCTGGCACGGGAAATGACAAATCAGCAAGTGAGCAAGGCAGCAAATAGGAGGCGGTAACAGAGAGCAGGGAGCAGGGAGCAGAATAGGTGCCGATGCCCGCTTCCTGATCTGAACATTTGGTGCTTTGCTGCTGTGCTGCTTTCGTGCCCCTGCCCGTCGCGTGTATCCTGAGCCATGCTCGATCACACCCTCGCACGCGCCCGGCTTCTCGGCGTTCTGCTCCTCCTCGCATTCGCGCCGCTGGTGTGCGCGCAGCCCGCCGCGGACTCGCCGGAACTCCCCGGCTCGCTGCGCAACGCCCGCATCGCCCGGGCGGTCCCCGCCGACCCCGCCGAGCGCGCCAAAGCGCCGCTCACGTTCCTCGCCTCCGGACTGACCGACGAGCAACTCGCCGAGTTGAAGATCGTCGCGCCAGACGTCCGGATTGTCCTCGCTGCCAGCCGCGAAGACGCGCTCCAGCACGCGCCCGCTGCCGATGGTGCGGATGGCCGACTGCTCTCCACCGAGTTCCTCGGCAAGGCACCGAATCTCGCGTGGGTCCACTCGTCCAGCGCCGGTGTCGAGCGCCTGCTCGCGATCCCCGGGGTCCGCGAGAAGGGATCGCTCGTCATGACCAACGCCCGCGGCGTACACGGCCCCGCCATCGCCGACCACGCGATGGGCATGCTCCTCAACCTCACCCGCCAGTTGCCTCACTACCACGACTTGCAGGACAAGGGCAAATGGAGCCGCGAGGACCCGCCGCGAAGACCCATCGCGCTAGCCGGAAGGACCATGCTCGTCGTCGGCATCGGCGGCATCGGCACGGAGATCGCGCGCCGTGCCCACGGCTTTGGCATGCGCATCATCGCCACCCGGCGCAGCGACACGCCCGCGCCCGGCTTCGTCGAACGCCTCGGCAAGCCCGATCAACTCTCGGCGATGCTCCCCGAGGCGGATGTCATCGCCATCTGCGTCCCGCTCACGACGGAGACCGAGCGCCTGTTCGACGAAGCGATGTTCCGCGCGGTCAAGCCCGGCGCGTACCTCATCAACATCGCGCGGGGGCGTGTGATCGACACAACCGCGATGACGGCCGCGCTCAAGGATGGCCGCCTGGCCGGGGCCGGGCTCGATGTCACGGACCCCGAGCCTCTCCCGGCCGATCACGCCCTGTGGTCGATGCCCAACGTCCTGGTCACGCCGCATGTCGCCGCGGAGGGCGAACTGACCGACCAGCGCTGGTGGGCCCTTTACAAGGAGAACGTCAGGCGCTTCGGCGCGGGCGAGCCGCTGCTGAACTGTGTTGACGTTGAGGCGGGATATTGAGGCGAGCAGGCACGCCCACCACGGATCGATAGACTCATTTGCTCATTTGTTCATCTGCTGATTTCGCCGCGCCGGCCGCCTCCCACCCCGCGGGCTTCTCGCCGCTGGGCATCAGCAGCGTCATCACGCTCATCGCCGTGCCGTAGTTGGCCGAGCGTGGGAAGACGCGATCGTTCCACGCGCCGTCGTCGAGCCGGACCGAGAAGAGCAGTTGGCCCAGGCGGCGTCGATACTCGCCGCGCTCGCGCTCGGGCAGGAGTTCGATCGCCTGCCCGGCGTAGTAGTGCGCGTAGTAGAAGTAGTACGGCGCAACGCCGTAGGGCGCGATGTGCGTGCCCGTCTGCGCGCGCCGCTTGTCGAGCCAATCCCAGTGGACGATAAAAGCGTCGATCGCGCTGCGCACGCGCTCAGGGCTGGAGCGCCCGGCGAGCGACAGGGCGCACTCCGAGCAGAGCATCCGTCCCACCGAGCCGGGCGTGGCCTCGGGCCTGCGCTCGGCCGAGCCCGAGTACGACACGGAGCCGGTCGCGGATCGCCCGCGCTCCAGCGTGCCCAGGCCGCGCTCAACGACCGCGCCGTCAACCTCATAACCCTGCTTCTTCGCCGCAAAGAGCGTCATCAGCGTCGGCGCGGTCATGAACGGCGACGACGGGTTGGGCTTCTTCGCGCCCGCGGAGGTCGCGTAGTTCCACCCGCCCGACTCCGGGATCTCGGTCTTGTGGATCGCCTCGACGTACCGCCGGATCGTCGCGTCTACCGTCTCCTTCATGTCCGCGGGCACGGCCTTGCGTTCCTGCATCGTCAGCAGGAACCAGCAGCCGTAGGTGTATCCCCAGCCGCGGACGTCGTACGTCGAGTCGTGGTCGGGCACCATGGCGGGGTCATCGGCCCCGGCGATGACGAACTCCGCCGCGCGCCGGACCGCGCCCTTCCGCGCCTCATCGCCGTCGTACCCCGGCGCCTTGAGCAGGCTCATGCCCGAGATCCCCGTTCCACCGACCCGGTAGCCGATCGGAATCTTGCCGCGCTCGCGGTACACGCCCTCGTACGGCCACTCACCCCTGCCGTCGCCCTCCTGCATGTTGACGATGATTTCGACGCCGCGGGCGACCGCCTCGTCAAGCGTCTTTGCGTCCGGCGCCTCAACATCCTTCCGCACGGGCATCTGGCTGTAGGGGGTCGCGGGACGCTCGCCGTCCTCGCCGCGGCCGCGCTGAGCGATTGCCATCGAAGCACCCACACCCAGCACCAGCAACACGGCAATCGGCTTGAGCATCAGAATCCTCGATCGTGGACTGCAAGACCTCTATCCGCCCCCGACGAATCCGCACAACTTCTGGAGCAGAGCATACCGGCGGCATGGTGTTTGGTGGTAGCATGATCCCATGGACACGAAGATGCGACGTGCCGGGCTTGCCGTCATCGCTGCGGGGTTTCTCGCACTGGCGGGCGGATGGGGGCAGCCGGCGCCCGACACAGGGCCCGCATCCGCGCGGCCCGTGGCGACTCCGGCCGCCGACCCCAAGCCCAAAACCACCGTCACCGACCTCGCGCGGGCATTCCTCGAACTCGAAGCCGCATTCTTCGCAGCGCCAGTCGAGAAGGAACTCTGCCGCGAAGTGAACATCGCTTTTGATGATGCGTCGAAACTGTTCTTTGCGGGTGATCTCGCGCGGGTTGTGGAGATCGTGAAGGCGCAAACGGCACGCCTGTTCGCCGCGGGGCAACTGGACCCCGATGTGCTGCACGGCCCGCGCGAAGCGAGTGCGCTCGATGGCGGTGCAACGCCGCGCGCGCTTGATGAAGCCCCGATCAACGTGGACGATCTTTTCTCGGAGACCCGTAGCGATGGGCTGATTGCCCGCGTGCAATGGCCCGCGCAGTCGGAGCAGGTGTGGCGCGAGCGCCGCTCGCTGTTATCGCGGGCCGAGACCCCGGGCTCGCTCGAATCCATGCTCTTCAACGCGAGGTTTCTTCGCACCGAGTTGATTGCCGAGTATCGAAACGCCCGTGACGGCATGAACCCCTACACCAACCATCGCGGCGATATCTGGCGTCCATATTTCATCGCCGAGCAGCCCGCCCCCATGCGCCTCTTCTGCCCGGAGCACCGCGAGCCGCCCGCCGCGGGCTGGCCGCTGGTGATCGCGCTGCACGGCGCTGGCGGGAACGAGCACATGTTCATGGCGGCGTATGGCGCGGGGCGGATCAAGCACCTCGCTGAGACGCATAACTTCATCGTCGTCTCACCGCTGAACTCACCGCTCGCGGCCCAGCCGATGGTGTTCGACGCTCTGGTGGAGTCGATCGCGCTCGACTACCCGATCGACCGTACGCGCGTGCATCTGATCGGCCATTCGATGGGCGCGGGTGTAGCGCTCGCGTGGTCCAAGATGCGCCACGAGCAGGTCGCCGCGAGCGCACTCATCGCCGGCGTCGGACGCTTCAACCCAAAGGACACAGTTCCGCCGACGCTGCTCATCGCGCCCGAACTCGACGGCCTCATCCCTGCTAAGTCCATCCTCGCGGCGGCCGCGCAGGCCCAAGCCGCCGGCCTCCCCGTCGAATGCCGCGAGATCAGGGACTACGGGCACACGCTCGTTGTCGGACACGTGCTGCCCGAGGTCGTCGATTGGCTCCTGAGGCAGAATCCCGCCGCGAAGCCCGCTGGCACCGCGCCGGAATCCTCTA
>CAYMWG010000170.1:0-6536 GCA_964393765.1 uncultured Phycisphaeraceae bacterium | reverse complement strand
CGAGTGTCCGGGGTCCGGCGGCACAGACGAACGCTGCGCAGCCCGCCGCGGACCCGAGCAGGGAGAATGGGGCTTCAACCGGCGAGTCCGGAGTGACGCCCTTGCGCACCTCGGGTCCTCAAGGCATGAAAGAGGCGCCGCACGAGTCGGAGTCCGAACCCGCGCAATCCGGACGAAAGCCGATCGAGTCCGGGCGGGAACCTCACGCGGGCGCGGCGGAGCGCGACGCAACGACGCGGCAGCAGCCTCCGCGGGACCGGCGTGGAGACGAGGCCAAGGTCGGTGCCGGGACGCCGAATCCTACTGTGTCCCCTGCTTCATTCGCTCCGGCTGCGCTTCCCGCCTCCGGCAAGCGCGAGGCTGACGCTGTAGTCCGTCAGGGTCCGGCTCCGGCGCAGCCCACGGGCGCAATCGCCGCAACATCGGGGCGCAATGCGGGCAGTGAGGCGCAGTTACCGCGCTGGGGGCAGAAGGCTGTGAGTTCCGATCAGAAGCGAGCAAGCGCGGAGCGGACGGCATCGATGGTCGCCGGACAGGCGTCGCGCGGCCTCGTGATGGCGATGAGCCGGGCCGATGGGGCGGTGACGCTGAGGCTTAACCCGGAATCGCTCGGCTTCGTGCGCATCCGGTTGGAGATGGCCAACGGCGGGATCGTCGCCCGGTTCGAGGCATCGACGGAGCAGGCACGACAGTTGCTTGAACAGTCTTCCGAGACGCTCCGCGCTTCGCTGGAGGCGAAGGGCTGGGAGGCCTCGCAGGTCAGGGTGGAACTCCTGCGCGAGGCGGACCCCGCGGCCGAGATGCTCAAACGACTTGAGCGCCAGGCCGAACTGGGTGCGGATCGTCTGTCGGCGCAGGATGCGCCGAGCCAGAGTCAATGGAATGAGCCTGGGGACAGCGGCGGAGGCCGCGACCGGCTGTTTGGCGGGTCAGGTCTCTTTGCACGGGCAGAAGAGGCCGACGCGGTTGGTGCCATACCGACAGCTCGTGATGACCAGAGTGTGGAATGGGTATCGGTGGGGGGCGGCTCGCAGAAACTCGACACAATCGCCTAAGCGGGCGTGGAGTTGAACATGTCCAGCATCGGCACCGTCTCCGGCTTTGGCAACACGGTCTCCGCGGATCAGAACGCCTTCAGCGAACTGACGAGCGAGGAGTTTGTCAAGATTATGTTCACCGAGTTGTCCAACCAGGACCCGCTCAAGCCCAACGACTCGTCCGCGCTGCTGGATCAGATGTCCAGTCTTCGCAGCATCCAGTCGGACATCGACTTGTCAAGCAAACTCGAGTCGATGGTGACACAGAACCAACTCGCGGCGGCGGGCGGCCTGATCGGCAAGTACGTCTCGGGTGTGAGCCTTGGCAACCAGCGCGTCGAGGGCGCGGTTGTCAGCGTCTCGCGCACGAGCGAGGGCCCGGTGCTCAACCTGAGCAACGGCTACCGCGTGGCGTTCGAGAACGTCGACGAGATGATCGACCCGTCCGCGTTCGACGACCCCTGATCCGGAGTCCGATCCGGACTCGGACGGCTGAGAAGCGGGTATAGAGATGGCGAGAGGCGTGGCGGAGCACGCGCCCAAGACGCATGTGGAACGAGAGCACGGCGGAGCCGCCCCCCCCTCGTGCATTCCTGATCGAGTACAAGGCTCACACCAATGACCATCGATCCGACACAGTTGCTCCGCCAACTCGGCCAGACGGGGCGCGCGGGCGCGATACAGGGCGCCGGCGCCGGCCAGGGCCAGAAGGCGCACGCGTCCGAGTTCGCGGATCTGCTCGGCCGGGCGCGGGACGGCACACTTGCGAGCAACAAGCCTGTGTCGATCGAGGAGGGGTCCGGGGTCAAACTCACCGATGAGCAGTTGGCGCGGCTATCGCTCGCGGCGGATCGCGCTGAGGCAGCGGGGCTGCGCCGGGCGCTCGTGACGATCGACGATCAGAGGATCATCCTCGACGTGCAGGAACGAAAAATCGTCGGCCAGGCCAGGGCGGAATCGGGCGTGCTCGAAGGGATCGATGGCGTGATCGACCTGGCCGGCACCCTTGCGCCCGCCGAGCCGCGGGCCGCGACGGTCCAGCCACCATCCGGGCTCGACAACCCAGCGGTTGCGCGGATGCTGTCTGACATCAGCAAGCGCGAACGGGCGGGGTAGGTTCTGTTGAATCGGTTCGGCTCTTCCGCAGGTTTCGAGCGAACTGTTTCGCACAATTAGATCACGCCGCGGAGCGGCGCGGCACTCCAAGAGAATCAAGGAGACGGCATGGCTTCCACCACCGCGATGTTCACGGGTCTCTCGGGACTGAACGCCAATGCGCGAAATCTCGATGTCATCGGCAACAACATTGCCAACGTGAACACGACGGCATTCAAGAGCAGCCGGATGCTCTTCGCGACGCAGTTCTCCCGCACCTTCTCGATGGGCACGGAACCGTCGGCATCGTTCGGGGGCACGAACCCCGGCCAGATCGGCCTGGGCGTCACGATCGCGGGCACGCAGCGGGACTTCTCGGGCGGGTCGATCGCGGCATCGGGCGATGCACGCGACCTGGCACTCGAGGGCGACGGGTTCTTCATGGTCCGCCGCGGCGACCAGACTTTCTATACGCGCGCAGGCGCGTTCCGTCAGAACGAACTCAACGAGCTTGTGGGCGTCACTGGCGAGCGTTTGCAGGGCTACGGCATTGATTCGGATTTCAACATCGACGACAGCCGTGTGGGCGATATCACCATCCCGGTGGGGACGCTCACGCTGGCGCAGGCGACCGAGAACGTGCGCTTTGCCGGGAACCTCAACTCCGATGGCGCTGTAGCGACGCAGGGCGCGCGGTTCGATCTCGCGGCCATGGGGCTGCTGGGCAGCGCCACGCCGCCGGGGCCTGGCAACGTGCTGGAACCGACATCCCTTCTGCGCGAGATCGAGGATGCGTCGACACCCGGAACCGCACTCTTCCTGCCCGGTCAGAGTATCGATGTGCAGGATGTTCACCGCGGGTCGAGCCTCGTGCCGAGCGCTTCGCTGTCGATCACCACGACAACAACCGTTCAGGACCTGATCGACTTCCTCACCGAGGCACTCGGCATCAACACCGCGACAGGCGCGAACCCCGACGGGTTCACGCCGGGAGTGTCGCTCGACCCGGTGGCCGGAGTCATCACCGTGGTGGGGAACACCGGCAGCGTCAACGACCTCGAGATCAACGCCTCTGACGTGCGAGTGGTGAACGCCGCGGGTACGGCCGTCTCAACTCCGTTCGCCCCCACTCGTCTCGCAACCGCCGATGGCGAATCGGTGCGCACCAGTTTCGCAGTGTTCGACTCTCTGGGCACGCCCCTGACGGCGACACTCTCACTGGTGCTGGAGAGCAAGACCAACGCGGGCACCACTTGGCGCTACCTGGCCGAATCGGTCGACGACACCGACCTGTCGAGCGCGCTGGGCACCGGCATTGTGACCTTCGACACCTCGGGCCGGCTGTCGGGTGCTCCCAACTTCAACGTCCAGATCGACCGCCAGAGCACCGGCGCTGTTACACCCCTGGTGGTCAATGTGTCCCTGTCTTCCACATCCGACAACGTGACATCGCTCGCGGATGTGACCTCGCAGATCGCCGCGACGTATCAGGACGGATCGCCGCGAGGCACGCTCGCCGCCTACTCCGTCGGCTCCGACGGTGTCATCACCGGCGCGTTCACGAACGGGCTGACCAGGCCCCTGGGTCAGGTCGTGCTTGCCACGTTCAGCAACAACAACGGCCTGGTGGAGGTTGGCTCCAACCTCTTCACTCCTGGTCCCAACAGTGGCACCGCTCAGGTCAAGTCCCCATCCACATTGGGCGCGGGGCGGATTGTGGGCGGAGCCCTTGAACTCTCCAACGTCGACCTGTCCCAGGAGTTCATCAACCTGATCCTCGCATCGACCGGTTATTCGGCCTCTTCGCGGGTCATTACTACCACCGATCAACTCATGCAGCAACTTCTGGTCCTGGGCCGGTAACCCTGAGTCAAGTTCTGGCAGCCACGCTCCGATAAAACACCGGGGACAAGGGGACTTCCCATGGTGGAGACGCGGCATGTTCCTCCTTGCATCGGGTGCTGTCCCTGCGGCCGTCAACTGGATAGCTCAAATGCCTGACCCCGTCGTTGTACTTCTGTGCGCACTTGCGGCGTGCCTCGGAGCATTCCCGCTCGCTCGGGCCATCGGCCTTGTCGGGTTGTTGTCGTCACGCGAAAAGCGGCTGGAGATGCATCTTGCCGCGCTTGCGCAGGCTTGCTCGGCCCTCGCGGGGGAGGGTAAGAACGCGGAAAACCCAGTTCCCGGGCCGGTCATTCCCGTGTTCCGCCATCTTGTGGCGATGCTCGCGAGTGTTCTGGAGCGCAGGCTTCCCGCCTATGAAACCTTCGCGGCGGCATCGGTCGAAGCGGATGAGTGGGTCGCGGGACGCAGGATGACGCGGTCCATCCCTCTGCTGGTGTGCCGCGCCGGACCTGCCATCGGGCTGGGGACCGCGCTGGGCGCATTACTGATGATGGCGGAAGTGTGGGCGAATCCGGTGACGCTCGGATCGGGAACCGGCTTGTTCATCGGTCTGGCGGTTGTTGGGTGCGTTCTTTGCACCACCGTTCTGGCGGCCGCGGCCGGATGGCTCGGGGAAGCCGAGCGAGCCGACGATCTTGCGGCCGGTGTCGTGATCGAATCGGCAAGGATGATCGCCGCTGGAGGGACCGCAGCGGATGTCTCGATCCGAACGCGTCTGATCCTGAAACCCGGCCTGAGCGCGAGACCCGAGCGCGTGGTGCGCAAGGCGGCATAAGCCTCGCCAGTTCGCCGCGAAAAGGGCGATCACGGGCCTTTGCCTCAAACTGTACCCCCGCTTAGTCGATGGCCTTTGCGGTCTCTAGGTGGGCGGGACAAGCGCAGTTTTTGCCGAGGCACACGCAATGGCTGAGAAGTCCAGGGCAACCGAGAAGCCGGCTGATCCGGCTCCGCCGCCGCCGGCCAAGAAACTCCCGATCAAGGCGCTGGCGATCGTCGCGGTGCTGATGGCCGTCGAGGCGGGCGCGGTGGTGTTCGCCATGGGGCTGCTGGGGCCGAGCGCCTCACACGCGGGAACCGAGACGCACGAGTTGGTCGAGGATAACTCTGAGGAAACCATCGAGATCGAGGTCGGGAGCGAGAAGTACCAGAATCTCTCGACGGGGCGGGTGTGGGTGTGGGACCTGTCAGTGTTCATGCAGGTCAAGAACAAGAACGCCGAGTCCGTGAAGGCGGTGCTGGAGCAGCGAAAGGCGGAGATCGGGGAGGGCATGGGGCAAATTGTCAGCCGCGCCCAGCACTCGCAACTCAAGGAGCCCGAGCGGCAGACCCTGATCCGTCAGATTAGGGGGTTCCTCGAGAGCATCCGCGGCATGACCGACGCGGAAGGCAAGCCGCTGGTCGAGCGGGTGATGATCCCCAAGTGCCGCGGCTTCCCGTCGGACTTCTAGGCACCGATCGGACAACCGAGCCCGGAGCGCAGCGACGGGTTGCGCCCCAAGCTTCTAAAAAAAAACCCAACGATGTGCGCCGGTTGGACATGTTCTTGGGTGGCGTTCGACGCAGGCGCAACCCGTAGCTTTGGGGGGCGCTCCCGGGCGCTGATGAATCGCAAACGGAAATCGGCAGAAGTTGCGCGGCTCCGCAGTGGGCGGTGCCATTCCTGCGCCAAATGTGTCGGTCGTCCGATTCAGCCGCCGATGCTCGCAACCCGCGGGACGATGGGCCGATGTGCCTGTGCGCGGGCGCGCGGCATGGGTCGCGCGCACGGTCAGGAGGACCAATGGACGCAACACGGCCGGACCCGACCCCCACTCCTCAGGCACGCGCCGATGGCGAGCAACTCCAGGCCGCAGAATCCGCGATCGCGGAGGCTCGCGTAAAGAACGGAGCCCCGCCGAGCGCACTGAACTTCCCGGATTTTTCGCACAAGGCCACGGCCGACAAGGCCGCGGGCATAGATCTGCTCGCGGATGTCAATCTGCATGTGAAGATCGAACTCGGGCGGACGCGGATGCTCGTCGAGGATGTCCTGCGCCTGAGCGAGGGATCGGTGGTGGAACTCGACAAACTCGCGGGCGACCCGGTGGATGTGTATGTAAACGACCGGCGCGTGGCCCGGGGCGAGGTGCTGGTGCTGAACGACAACTTCTGTGTCCGCATCAACGAGATTCTGGTTCCCATGGGCGGCGAGGCCGCCGCGTAGAGGAAGAACGTTTTGAGCGCAGCCGCGGCGGAGTCCGCGGGTTTGGCACGCCAAGGAAGGCAGCAAGTGCAGCGCAGCATCTCAACGGTACATTGGTGGGGGCGAGCATCGCGTATCCGCGTGTGGTTCTACTGCGCAGTGGCCGTGTTGGGTTGCTTTTCGCCCGGCGCGGCAGGGCAGGACACGCTGGTGCCCCCCCCTCGCGTTGTCGAGTCCGTCGGGCCATCCACGGGCGAAATGACGATCCCCACCGATCTTCGCCCGCGCCCCCTCGGCTCGGCGGCGGCGTCGAGAAG
>CAYMWG010000169.1:0-6569 GCA_964393765.1 uncultured Phycisphaeraceae bacterium | reverse complement strand
GCCGAAATCTGGATTATGCACTAGTGCCCGATGCCTAGTGCTTGTTGCCTGCCTAGTTACTTGGCCTTGACGCCCTTCTTGCCGGCGACCGTCTTCTTCTTGCCCTTGCGCGTGCGGGCGTTGGAGCGGGTGCGTTGGCCGCGGGTCGGCAGCCCCCGCCGGTGACGGTCGCCGCGATAACTCCGCACGTCCTTAAGCCGCTGCACGTTCTGTTGCACCTGGCGGCGGAGCGCACCCTCGACAATGTAGGTGTTGTCGATGATGGCGTTGATGGCCGCGAGTTGCTGCTCGGGGACCTCCGCCGAGCGCAGGTCCGGGTTGATCCCGGCCTCGGCGAGGATCGCCGCGGCGAACTTCGGACCGATGCCAAAGATGTACTGGAGGGCGAAGAAGATCTTCTTCTTTTCCGGAACGTCAATACCCGCGATACGTGGCACGGCGGACTCCTATCCTGGCGAACGATCGCGGCCCGTAACTCCAGGCACCGCGGATGCTTGAACAATCAGCCCTGAACCTGCTTGTGCTTGGGGTTGGCCTTGCAGATAACCCGCACCTTGCCCTTGCGGCGGACCACCTGGCACTGGTTGCACATGCGACGGATGCTTGCCTTGACCTTCACGACTGAACCCGTCCTTTCGACCGATACCGACTTCTTCTGTCGCCCGCCGGAGGCGAGCGGGGATGTTAGGACCAACTCCGCGTGCGGGCGAGCCGTTGCCCGCGAGATCGCACCACTGTTTCGCCCGCCCAAGCGGGGCACACCTGCTCCACCGGCGGCTACTGCCGGTAGGTGATCCGGGCCTTGGTGAGGTCGTAGGGGCTGAGTTCGACCGTCACCCGATCCCCGGGGAGGATGCGGATGTAGTTCATCCGCATCTTGCCTGAGACGTACGCGAGGATCTTGTGCCCGTTGGGCAACTTCACCGTGAACATGGCGTTGGGGAGCGCCTCCTCGACCACGGCATCCAGCGTAAGTTTGTCGTCCTGCTTGCTCATAACCCTCTTAACCAGGGCACCTGCCGCACGCGCGGCTCAGGTGCCTGTGACCACTCGCGAACTTCGGACGCGCGGGCCGCTTGGCTGCTCGCCGCTGCTGAGGAAACCGGCATAGTTCCGCATAAGGAGATTGGCCTCGACGCGCTGGATAAAGTCGAGCACGACCGAGACGACGATGAGCAGGCCGGTGCCGCCCAGGAACTGTGCGACCGTCGGGCTGACGCCCAGCCGGTTGTTGACGATGGTGGGAATCACCGCGATGACGGCGAGGAAGGCCGCGCCGACGAACGTGATTCTCTCCATCACCATCTCGAGGTACTCGGCGGTTCGCGGCCCCGGGCGGAGTCCGGGGATGAACGAGCCGTGGTCCCGGAGATTCTTGGCCATCTCTTCCGGGTTGAACTGGACGGTGATCCAGAAGTAACTGAAGAAATAGATCAGGATGACCTCGAAGAACACATACGGGAACTCGCCCATCCGGAAGGCGTCGCTCAGCCAGGTGATGGGGGAGCGGAGCGCCGGCGCCCAGTCCTGTGCCTGCGCCTGCGTGGCGAGGGCGGAGAAGATCACCGACGGGAAGATCATCAGCGAGGAGGCGAAGATGACGGGCATTACGCCACCGTGATTCACGCGCAGGGGGAGGTAACTCCGCTGGCCGCCGAAAACCTTGCGCCCCCGTGTGTGCTTGGCCTGTTGGATCGGTATGCGCCGTTGGGCCACGGTCATCACCACAGAGCCGGCGACGACCAGCACGAACCCCGCGAGGATGAAGAACAGGCCGGGGAAGCCCATCCGCTCGCCCGCGGAACTCGGATCAAAGTTGTCCCAGATCCAGATCACCGCGCTGGGCATCTGCGTGAGAATTCCCGCGGCGATGATGAGCGAAACGCCGTTGCCGATTCCGTACTTGTCGATCTGCTCGCCCAGCCACATCAGGAAGACCGTGCCGGCGGTGAGTGCACCGATCGCCATGATCCACCATATCGGGTTCGAAGCCCAACCCTGGTGGACGAGGTTCGACGAGGTGATGAACTTCAGCCAGCCAAAGCCCTGCAAGACGCACAGCCCGATGGTCGCGAAGCGCGTCCACTCCATGATCTTCTGGCGGCCGGTGGGACCCTCCTGCTGGAGTTTTTTGAGGGCAGGGAGCGCCGATGCGAGCAACTGGAAGATGATCGAGGCAGAGATATAGGGCATGATGCCCAGGCCGAAGATCGTCGAGTGGCCGAAAGCGCCGCCGGAGAAGGTCGTCACGAAGATGGCGGCCTTGCCTGCCGCGCTGCCCGACTCGACCTGCTGCTGGAAGAACTCGCGCAACTGCTCCTGGTTCACGCCCGGGAGGGGGATCCAGTGGCCGATGCGATAGACCGCGAGCATCCCCAGCGTGAAGAGGATCTTCGTGCGGAGTTCCGCGATGCGAAAGACATTGATCAGGGCCTTGATCATCGTGACGGTCCGTGTCGGCGTTTAACCTACCCGCGTTATTCAGGCTTGGGAGGGGCGGGCTTCTTCTTCTGTGCGTCAGGCTTCGCATCCGACTTCTTCTCTGCCTTGGCATCGGCGGGCGCTGCCTCGGCATCGGCAACGGGACGCTTCTTGGCGCCCGAGGCGCGGTTGAGTTTCTTGGTGAGATTCTTGGGTGTCTTGTCGTCGCTGTTGCGATCTACGCCGCGGACAAAGTCGCGACGGGTGCCGAGTTCATTGACCTTGCCGCCCGAGTCGACGATCAACTTGCGGGCCTTGGTCGAGACGCGGGCCGCGGTGACATCGAGTTTGGCGGTGAGGGTCATGTCGCCCAGGTCGCCCAGAATCTTGAGGTCACGCGAATCGTCGCGGATGAGGCCGGCCTTGATGAGCGTCTCGGTGTTGATGGTGCCGCCCTTGGCGAACATGCTGTTCGACAGGATGGCGCGGAGGTTCACCGTCCAGAAGCGGTTGGTGAAGTTGGCGTTCGAGAAGCCAAACTTCCGCAGGCGACGGAAGTAGGGCATCTGCCCGCCCTCGAAGCCGACCTTGCGTGCGGTGCCCGAGCGGCTGCCCGCGCCCTTCTGGCCGCGACCGGAGCGCTTGCCGCCGCTGCCCGGGCCGCGGCCGACGCGCTTGCGCTTCTTGTGGCGCCCGGCGAGTTGCGTGATTTCGTGGATCATCATGGTCGGTCACTCCAGCGATGCAACGGCCCGGAGCCGTGATTAGTCGTGCGAAGTCGTGCGAAACTCTGCTGACAAAGACTCGATCAGGCCTGGCCCGCGGGGGCAGCCCCCCCGCCTCCGCCGCCCTCGGCCGGAGCGCCGCCACCATCGCCGCCGCCACCGCCACCCTCGGGCGTCCGCCGACGCGGTCGGCTGCCGCCGCGGCCCTTGCGCTCGTTGCCGACGGTGTTGACAGGACCCTTGGCTCGCATTTCCTTGCCGCCGGCGGTCTTGGGCATGAAGGCTTTGCCCTTGTCGATGCGGTCCTCGATCTCTGTGCGCTCGAGCGTCTGGCCGCGAAGGTTCGCGACAACCGTCGGCGTCTGGAGCCGGCCAAGCCCGTCAAAGACGGCCTTGACGACGTTGCGGGCGTTGGTCGATCCGAAGCACTTGCTCAGGGCATCGGTGATGCCGGCGAGTTCGAGGATCGAGCGGACGACCGTGCCCGCGACGACGCCCGTGCCGGGCGACGCGGGCACAAGACGGACCTTGGACGCCGAGAAGTTGCCCTCGACCTCGTGGTTAAAGGTGCCGCCCATGCGCGGGATGCTCAGCAGTTTGCGCTTGGCATACTTCTGGGCTTTCTCGATCGCGTTGGGCACCTCATTGGCTTTGGCGTAGCCGTAGCCGACCTGGCCGTTGCGGTTGCCCACAACGACGAGCGCGCCGAAACTGAAGCGTCGGCCACCCTTGACGGTCGAGGCGGTGCGGTACACGCCGATCGTTGTGGATTCAAGACTTGTCGATTCGTCAAGGAGTTCAGCCATAGGTCCTGCTCGTATGGATCGGGGGAATCGTGTGGATCGTGGCAGCCCCGTCAGGGACGGCGTGGATAGACGGATGACAAATCAGAACTTCAGGCCGGCCTCGCGGGCGGCATCGGCCAGAGCCTTCACGCGACCGTGGAACTTGAACCCGCCGCGATCGAAGCAGACGGCCGAAACTCCCTGCTCCTTTGCGCGATCGGCCAGGAGTTTGCCCACGATGGCGGCCGACTTCGAGTTGCCGGTCTTGTCCGCGCCCGCCGCGCTTTCGCGCGAAGAGGCGGAAGCAAGAGTGCGTCCGGCGAGATCGTCGATGACCTGCGCGTAGATGTGCTTGACGGACTTGTACACCGCGAGGCGGGGCCGAGACGGTGTCCCGCCGACCATGCCGCGCACACGCTTGTGCCGCCGGGTCCGCCTGAATGCCTTGTGCTGGTCTTTGTTCATGGCTGTTGCTCTTGCTGCTGTTTCCGCGGGCCAGTGGAGGCGCACGGTGTTGGTCCAAACTCAGGCGCCGAACTGCTTGCCCTGCTTGCGCTTGATCGTCTCTTCCTTGTACTTGATGCCCTTGCCGTTGTAGGGCTCGGGCTTCCGGCGCGCCCGCATGTCCGCCGCGAACTGCCCGACGGCCTTCTTGTCCGCACCCTTGACGGTCACGAACTGCTTCTCGACGGACACATCAAGCCCCGCGGGGATGGCCATGATGATCGGGTTGGCAAAGCCGATGGTCAGTTTGATGTTCTTGCCCTGCACCGCCGCCGTCCAGCCGACGCCCACGACCTCCATCGTCTTCATGTAGCCCTTGGTGACGCCCTCGACCGCGTTCTGGATCAGCGCGCGGGTGGTGCCCCAATAGGCGTTCGCGGCGGGGTTGTCCGAGTGCCCCTCGGCGATCACGACATCGACCTTCTTGCCCGCCTCATCGAAACTCACCTTGATCTCGGAGCGCACCGGCACCACCAGCGTGTGCTTGGGGCCGGTGATCGTCACCTTGTCGGCGGCGACCTGCGCCTTCACGCCGGCCGGCAGAACGATGGGTTTTTTTCCGATGCGGGACATGGTCTGTTGCTCCTCATCCGCCGTGGCGGACGGCTTCGACTCGGGTTCGTTGACTGCTTATCCGACAATGCACAGAAGTTCGCCGCCGACACGCTCGGTCCGGGCTTTGCGGTCGCTCATCACGCCCTTGGAAGTGGAGACGATCGCGATGCCCAGCCCCTGAAGCGGGCGGGGGATGTCATCGACGCGCTGGTACACCCGGCGACCGGGCTTGCTCTCGCGATGGAGCGAGTTGAGGATCGTCTCGCCGCGCGGGCCGTACTTCATCTTGACCTTGATGCGTCCCTGGCGGCCGTCCTCGACGACATCGAAGCCGGCGATGTAGCCCTCGTCGCGAAGGACGCCGGCGATGCCGCGGCAGACCTTGGAGTTGAGGCATTCAACGGTCTTGGCCTTGATGCTCGCGCCGTTGCGGATGCGGGTGAGCATGTCTGAGATGGGGTCGTTCATCGACATCGGGCGGTCCCTGGGGCGCGGCGTGCGCCGATCGTGCTTGTGGGCGGGGTCAGAAAGGTCCGTGGGCGCGAGATCACCAACTGGCTTTGCGCATCCCGGGGATCTTGCCCTCGAGGGCGAGCTTCCGGAGCATGATGCGGCTGATGCGGAACTTGCGGTATACGCCGCGGGCGCGCCCCGTCAACTCGCATCGGCGGACGATGCGGCTGCTGAACTTCGGGGTGCGGTTGGCCCGCGCGGTCTGGGCTTTCGTCGCCATTGAGTCGTCTCCGTCGATCCTGCTGAATCGGTGTAAGTCAGGCCGCCCTGGGCTCGCGCTTCTCTTCGCGACGGAAGGGCATGCCCATCTCCGCGAGTACGAACCGGCTCAGGTCCGGCGTCGAGTTGCTGAAAATCATGTTGATGTTCATGCCGTGGGTGAACGTCACCTCGGCCATGTTGATCTCGGGGAACACGCCCTGCTCCGACAAGCCCATGGCGTAGTTGCCCTGGCGGTCGAAACTGCGGTCGTTCAGGCCCCGGAAGTCCTTGATACGCGGCGTGGCGAGGTTCACCAGGCGGTCGAGGAAGTGCCACATGCGCTCGCGCCGGAGCGTGACCATCGCGGCGGTCTCGTAGCCCTCGCGGACCTTGAAGTTCGACACGCTCTTCTTGGCCTTGAGCACCACCGGCTTCTGGCCGCTGATCTTCGTGAGCGTGTCGAGCACGGTCGCCTTCACGTTCGGCGGGAGTTTCGTGCCGTCGAGGTGGCGGCCCATGTTCACGTTGATGACGATGGATCGCAGCCGGGGCTGGGACATCGGGTTCGTGAGGCCGAACTTCTCGGCAAGGCCCTTGCGGACCTTCTCCTCGTAGACGCCCTTGAGGCGCGGCGCGGGCAGCGGGCCGATGGGCGCGTTGTCGTCGGCTTTGGGCCTCTTGCCTTGCGGTTTCTTTGCGATGTCCTTGGCCATTGATCAGTTCCGGGTTGCGCGAAGGTCGCGGGGAGCACGGGGGGGCGTGCGAAGTTACTTCTTAGCGGGCTTGCTGGCGGGCTTGCTGGCGGGCTTGGCCGGCTTGGTGACGGCTTTGGCGGGCTTGGCCGACTTGGTGGGCTTGGTGGGGT